>NZ_JBDNXE010000021.1:0-40767 GCF_047721585.1 Gluconacetobacter sp. | reverse complement strand
GGGGAAAGACAGCATGGTGAAGGAACAGGCGCACACCGTCCGCAGCTACGAGCAGCAGCTTGCGCAGTTGCGCGGGATGATGGTCTCCATGGGGCGGCTGGTTACCCAGCAGACCGAGCAGGCGGTTGCCGCCGTCGTCGAAGGCGATACCGAGGCCGGGCGCGCGGCGCAGGCGCTCGACCCGCAGGTGGACCAGCTTGAGCGCGATATCGAGACGCTGGCGATCCGCCTGCTGGCGCTGCGGGCGCCGATGGCGGGCGACCTGCGCGAGATCGTGGCGGCGATGAAGATTTCGGGCGACCTGGAGCGCATCGGCGACTGCGCCGCCAGCGTCGCCAAGCGCGCGCTCAAGGTCGAGGCCGTGCCGACCGATGTGCCGGCGGGCGCCCTGCGCAGCATGGGCCGGCTGGTGCAGGAGAATCTGCGCCGGGCGATTGATGCGCTGGACCAGCGCGACAGTGCGCGCGCGGTCGAGGTCTGGCAGTCGGACGCGGCGGTGGACGAGCTTTATACTGCCATGTTCCGCGAACTGGTGACGTACATGATGGAAGACCCGCGTACCATCCGGTCCTGCACGCATCTGCTGTTCATCGCCAAGAACCTGGAGCGGATCGGCGATCATGCCACCAACATCGCCGAGCGGGTCTATTACGCCGCCACGGGGGAGATGCTGCCGACGGAACGGCCGCGCGGCGGGGCTTCCGTCCGCTAGCGCACCAGCCGTGGCGTGCTTACATTTCGTAGCACGAAGGCCTGATTTCGAACCGGCTTTGCATGGCTAGATTTCCTGGTTGGACCGGGGGAGGCCCCGTGCCGGTTACGGAAATAAAGGCGCAACAGATGTTCAAGAAGACGATCCTGGCGGTGACGGTCATGGCGGGCCTGTCGGCGGCCGCGGCCCAGGTGCATGTGGCCCAGGCGCATGACATGCCGCCGCCCCCGCCCCCGGCTGGTCCTCGCATGCATGGCGGCTGGGGCATGCGCGGTGGCATGGAGGTGCTGGCCGGGCTGAATCTGACCCCGGCGCAGCACAAGCAGATCCACGCGATCATGCAGGCCGCGCGCCAGGGCAAGCGCGACGACTGGAAGCAGGAAGGCGCGCTGCATCAGCAGATCCGCGACCTGCTGCTGGCGCCGGGGCCGGTCGATCGGGCGAAGCTGGCATCGCTGACCCAGCAGATCGAAACCCTGCACCGGGCCAATATCGACCGCCGGCTGGATGTGGCGGTCAAGATCCATGACATCCTGACCCCGGCGCAGCTTGCCGATGCGAAGGCGCGCGAGGACAAGATCCGTGCGCTACGCGACCAGTTGGACGCACTGATGGCGCCGCCCCCGCCGCCGCCGGGCGAGGATGCGCCTGGGGACGGCGACGCGGAATAAGGCGCCCGCGTCACGACGATTCCTCCGGGGCGGCCGGCTGGCGGTGGCCCCGGAGCGGAATCGTTGACATGGGGAGGGGAGAGGGGTAAGCCTCCCCCGAAATCAGGACCGCCGCTTCGCGAGTGTTCGCGCAGTGGCGCGATATCTTTTGGGGTGAACGTCCTTTGTTCGAGGCGCTGTCAGGTAAGCTTTCCGGTGTGTTCGACGGCCTCGCCAAGCGCGGTGCGCTGTCCGAGGCCGATGTCGCCGAGGCGATGCGCGAAGTGCGCCTGGCGATGCTGGACGCAGACGTGGCCCTGTCGGTCGTCAAGGATTTCGTCAACAAGGTGCGTGAGCGCGCGGTGGGGCATGAGGTGCTGGACAGCATCTCGCCCGGTCAGGCCGTCGCCAAGATCGTCAATGACGCGCTGATCGACGCGCTGGGCGGTGCGGGCGCGGTTCCGCTGAACCTGAACGCGGTGCCGCCGGTGCCGATCCTGATGGTCGGTCTTCAGGGTTCGGGCAAGACCACGACTTCGGGCAAGATCGCCCTGCGGCTGGCGACCCGCGAGCGCAAGAAAGTGCTGCTGGCGAGCCTGGATACCCAGCGCCCCGCCGCCCAGTTGCAGTTGCAGCAGCTTGCCGAGCGCGCCGGCGTGCCCTCGCTGCCGATCGTGCCCGGCCAGACGCCGGTCGAGATCGCGCGGCGGGCGATGGATACCGGACGGCGCGAAGGCTTCGACGTCGTTATTCTCGATACCGCCGGCCGCCTGTCGATCGACGAGGCGCTGATGAACGAGGTGCGGGAGATCCGCGCCGAGACGTCGCCGGCCGAAACCCTGCTGGTCGTCGATGCGATGACCGGCCAGGATGCCGTGAACACCGCCCGTGCCTTCAACGAGGCCGTGGGCGTGACCGGCGTGGTCATGACCCGGATGGACGGCGATGCCCGTGGCGGCGCCGCGCTGTCGATGCGCGCCGTGACCGGCGCGCCGATCAAGCTGACCGGGTCGGGCGAGAAGCTGGACGCGCTGGAGGAGTTCCATCCCGAGCGCGTCGCCGGCCGTATCCTGGGGCTGGGCGACATCGCCGGCCTGGTGGAGAAGGCCGCCGACACCCTGGACCATGAAGAGAGCGAGAAACTCGCCCTCAAGATGATGCAGGGCAAGTTCGACCTGGACGACTATGCCGCGCAGATCCGCCAGATCGCGAAGATGGGCTCGCTGTCGGGGATTCTCGACATGCTGCCCGGCATGGGCAAGGTCAAGCAGGCGCTGGGCGACAAGGACCTGGATACCTCGGTCCTGAAGCGGCACCAGGCCATCATTTCGTCCATGACCCGGGCGGAGCGCAAGACGCCCGCCATCATCAAGGCGTCGCGCAAGAAGCGCATCGCCGCCGGGTCGGGCAGCACTGTTCAGGACGTCAACCGGCTGCTGAAGCAGTTCGATGACATGTCCACGATGATGAAGCGGATCAACAAGCTGGGCATGAAAGGTCTCATGCGCCAGGGGATGTCCGCTCTCATGCCCAAGGGGCCGAAACCGCCCGGCGGCCGTCCGTTCGGCTGACGCGATCGCGCAGACCGTTTCGTCCCTCTACCGCATTCCGCACGTTTTCATTTCGGAGAATTGCCTCAATGAGCCTGAAGATCCGCCTCGCCCGCGCCGGCGCGAAGAAGCGCCCCTACTACCACATCGTGGTGGCCGACAGCCGTTCGCCGCGCGATGGCCGTTTCGTCGAGAAGGTGGGCGCCTACAACCCGATGCTGCCGTCCGACCATGCCGACCGCATCCGTCTGACCAGCGAGCGCATCACGTACTGGCTGTCGCAGGGTGCGCTGCCGACCGACCGTGTCGCGCGCTTCCTGGGCAATGCCGGCCTGATCGCGAAGCCGGTCTACACCGAGCAGCCGAAGCAGTCCGCGCCGAAGAAGCGTGCGCAGGAGCGTGCCGCCGCTGCCGCCGCCGCTGCCGCCGCCACGGCCTGAGCCAACGGACGGATAGAGACACGGGCGGGCTGAACCGGTGGATCGCGATCGTATCCTGATGGGTGTGGTGGGGCGGCCGCATGGCGTGCGGGGGCTGGTGCGCGTGCACAGCTACGCCACTGTGCCGGAAGACCTGACCGCCTATGGAACGCTGACCGACGACCGGGGGCAGGTCTGGACCCTGCGCTGGCGTGGGGACGGCATTGCCGAACTGCGCGACGCGGCGGGGCAGGCCGTGGCCTCGCGGGAGGCCGCGCAGGCGCTGGTCAACCGCCGCCTGTATATCGCGCGGGCCAGCCTGCCGGAGCCGGATCAGGATGAGTTCTACTTCGCCGACCTGATCGGCCTGGCCGTCCACGAACAGGGTGGCAACGCCCTGGGGACGGTGCTGGTCGTCCATGATTACGGTGCCGGGGTCAGCCTGGAGATCGGCGGGGAGGGGCGTGCGTCCCTGATCCTGCCCTTTACCCAGGCCTGTTTCCCGGTGATCGACATCGCCGCCGGCCGGATCGAAGTGGTTCTGCCGGACGAGGTCGAGGTTCAGGGCGATCTGTCGCCGGAGGTGGGGGAGGTTTCCCCCGTCGTCGGAGAGGCGTCATGACCTGGCAGGCGACCGTCCTGACGCTGTTTCCCGGCATGTTTCCCGGTCCGCTCGGCCAGTCGCTGGCCGGACGGGCGCTGGAGGACGGGCTGTGGTCGCTCGATCTGCGCGACCTGCGGGACTATGGCCTGGGGCGGCACCGTACGGTGGACGACACGCCCTTCGGGGGCGGGGCCGGCATGGTCATGCGCCCGGATGTGGTGGCTGCCGCGATCCGCGACGTGACGGCCGGTGGGCGGCCGGTGATCTATCCGACGCCGCGCGGGCGGCACCTGCGTCAGGAGGACGTTCGTCGCCTGAGCGGCGGCCCCGGCGTGGTGGTGCTGTGCGGGCGCTACGAGGGGGTGGACGAGCGGGTGCTGGAGGCATGCGCCGTCGAGCAGGTCTCGATCGGCGACTATGTGCTCTCCGGCGGGGAGATGGCGGCCCTGGTGCTGCTGGATTCCTGCGTGCGGCTGATCCCCGGCGTCATGGGCTCGGATGCCAGCGGTGCGGAGGAGAGTTTCTCCGACGGGCTGCTGGAATATCCGCATTACACCAAGCCGGCGAGCTGGGAAGGGCGCGATGTGCCCGACATCCTGCTGTCCGGTCATCACGCCGCCATCGCACGCTGGCGGCAGACTGAATCCGAGACGGCGACCCAGGTCCGCCGGCCCGATCTCTGGGCCGCGTATCGCCGCCGCACCGGCCAAGACACGTCCGATCCGGTCAGCCCCGCGGCTGATCCCGACCGGCTGCACTGATTAGACTGTTTGAAACGAGGAACCCGACCATGAACATTATCCAGCAGTACGAGGCCGGTGAGATTGCCCGCCTCTCCGCCGAGCGCGCGGTCCCTGAATTCGGCCCCGGCGACACGGTCCGCGTGTCGGTCCGCGTCGTCGAAGGCGAGCGCAAGCGCGTCCAGGCCTATGAAGGCGTGGTGATCGCCCGTTCGAACAAGGGCCTGAACAGCAACTTCACCGTGCGCAAGATTTCGAACGGCGAAGGCGTGGAGCGTGTGTTCCCGCTCTATGCGCCCACGATCGCCGAGATCAAGGTCGTGCGTCGCGGTGCCGTGCGTCGTGCGAAGCTGTATTACCTGCGCGGCCGTCGCGGCAAGTCGGCGCGTATCGCCGAGCGCGCCCGCGAGACGGTGACGGCTACGGCCTGATCACCATCTGATACCGATGCGCCGCCCATGGCCTCGGCCGGTGGGTCGGCGCATCGTTCTGATTCTACGGGTTTCGTTCCTTCGCCGTCCGCGTGGTTTCGCGGGCGGCGGGGGCGTACCCCGCCATGCCGTTCCGAAGGGGAAGACCGATGGCCGCACGCACGCTGTTCGACAAGATCTGGGACAGTCATGTCGTGGAACGGCTCGAGGACGGCACGGCCATTCTCTATATCGACCGGCACCTCGTGCATGAGGTGACGAGCCCGCAGGCGTTCGAGGGGCTGCGCATGAGCGGCCGCCGCCTGCGCCGGCCCGATGCCACCATCGCCGTGGTGGACCATAACGTGCCGACCTCGGACCGGACCCTGCCGATCGAGGAGCCGGAAAGCCGCAACCAGATCGAGACGCTGGAGCGCAATGTGCGCGAATTCGGCGTGCCGTATTTTCCGCTTCTGTCCGAGCGCCAGGGCATCGTGCATGTGGTGGGGCCGGAGCAGGGGATTTCGCTGCCCGGCATGACCATCGTCTGCGGCGACAGCCACACCTCGACCCACGGTGCCATGGGCGCGCTGGCGTTCGGCATCGGCACGTCCGAAGTCGAGCATGTGATGGCGACGCAGACGCTGTTGCAGAAGCCGGCCCTGAACATGAAGGTAGTGGTCGAGGGGACGCTGGGCGCGGGCGTGACCGCCAAGGACGTGATGCTGGCGATTATCGGCACCATCGGCACCGCCGGCGGCACCGGCTATGTGATCGAGTTCGCGGGTTCGACCATTCGCGGGCTGGACATGGCCGGGCGGATGACGATCTGCAACATGTCGATCGAGGCCGGCGCGCGCGCCGGGCTGGTGGCGCCGGACGAGACGACGTTCGACTACGTGCGCGGCCGGCCCTTCGCCCCGCAGGGCGAGGCGTTCGAGCAGGCGGTGGCCTATTGGAAGACGCTGGCGGCCGACGAGGGTGCCCATTACGACAAGATCGTGGAATTGCGGGCCGAGGATATTCCGCCGGTCCTGACCTGGGGCACCAGCCCCGAGACGGTGATCCCGGTCTCCGGCACCGTGCCTGACCCGGCGGCGGAAAGCGACGAGGCGAAGCGGGCGCAGTTGCAGCGCATGCTGGACTATATGGGGCTGGAAGCCGGGCAGAAGATTGCCGGCGTGCCGGTCGATGTCGTCTTTATCGGTTCCTGCACCAATAGCCGGATCGAGGATCTGCGCTCGGCGGCCTCGATTGTCGCGGGGCGGCATGTGGCGCCGGGCGTGCGGGCCATGGTGGTGCCCGGGTCGGGCATCGTGAAGGCGCAGGCGGAGCGCGAGGGGCTGGACCGGGTCTTTCTCGATGCCGGTTTCGAATGGCGCGAGGCCGGGTGCTCGATGTGCCTGGGCATGAACCCCGACCGGCTGACGCCGGGGCAGCGCTGCGCCTCGACCTCTAACCGCAATTTCGAGGGGCGGCAGGGGCCGGGCGGGCGCACCCATCTGCTCTCGCCCGCGATGGCGGCGGCGGCGGCGGTGACGGGACATCTGACGGACGTGCGGGAGCTGATCTGAGCCATGGATAAATTCACCGTCCTGACCGCGATCGCGGCACCGCTGCCCGAAGCGAATATCGACACCGACAAGATCATCCCGGCGCGGTTTCTCAAGACCACCAAGCGCTCCGGCCTGGGCGTGCATGCGTTCGACGGCATGCGCTACAACGCGGATGGGTCGGAGAAGCCGGATTTCGTGCTGAATCGGGAGCCTTACCGCAAGGCCGGTATCCTGATTACCCATGACAATCTGGGGTGCGGTTCATCGCGCGAGCATGCGCCGTGGGCTTTGCTGGATTTCGGCATTCGCTGCGTGATCGCGCCGTCCTTCGCCGATATCTTCTTCAATAACTGCTTCAAGAACGGGATTCTGCCGATCCGTCTGCCGCGCGACATTTGCGATGCGCTGATGGACGATGCGCGGCTGGGTGCGAATGGCCGGCTGACGGTCGATCTGGCGCGCCAGGTGGTGGTGCGCCCCGATGGCCAGGAGATCGCGTTCGAGATCGATCCGCTGCGCAAGCATCTGCTGCTGGAGGGGCTGGACGATATCGGCCAGACCTTGCAGCACGAAGGCGCGATCAGCACGTTCGAGGCCGCACGCGGCCAGGCGCAGCCCTGGCAGACGCGGATCGTCATAGACTGAACGGGCCGACCGCGCGCACGCTCCGCCTCTTTGTCACCACAGGAACCGAGAAATGACCGTTACCAAGAAGCTCCTTGTCCTGCCCGGCGACGGGATCGGCCCCGAGGTGATGAACGAGGTCGCGCGCGTCGTGGCGTGGATGGGCCGGGCGCGCGGGATCGTCTTCGACATTTCCGAGGATCTGGTCGGCGGTGCGTCGCTGGCGGTGCATGGCGTGCCGATCCGTGACGAGGTGATCGTGGCCGCCCGCGCGGCGGATGCGGTGCTGTTCGGCTCGGTCGGCGACCCGAAATGGGCGTCGGTCGGTTTCGACCTGCGGCCGGAGGTCGCGATCCTGAAGCTGCGGCAGGAACTGGGGCTGTTCGCCAACCTGCGCCCCGCCAAGGTGTTCGATGCCCTGGTCGAGGCCAGCACGCTGAAGCCCGAAGTGGTCGCCGGGCTGGATATCATGATCGTGCGCGAATCGGTGGGGGGCATCTATTTCGGCACGCCGCGCGGCATCGAGACGCTGCCGGACGGCACGAAGCGCGGCATCAATACCGAAATCTATACCACGTCCGAGATCGAGCGTGTGGCGCGGGTGGCGTTCGACCTCGCGCGCCAGCGCGGCAACCGCGTCTGCTCGGTCGAGAAATGCAACGTGATGGAAAGCGGCCTGCTGTGGAAGGAGGTCGTGACCGCGCTGCATGCCCGCGAGTATGCGGATGTGGAACTGACCCACATGCTGGCCGACAATTGCGCCATGCAGCTTGTGCGCAATCCGCGCCAGTTCGACGTGATCGTGACCGGCAACCTGTTCGGCGACCTGCTCTCCGACCTGGCGTCGATGCTGACAGGAAGCCTGGGCATGCTGCCTTCGGCCACGCTGGGTGCGATGGACGCCAAGGGAAAGCGCCCGGCGCTGTATGAGCCGATCCATGGCAGCGCGCCCGATATCGCCGGCAAGGGGATCGCCAATCCGCTGGCGCAGATCCTCTCGTTCGCGATGCTGCTGCGCTATTCCTGCGCGATGGAGGCGGATGCCGCGCTGATCGAGCAGGCGGTGGCCAACGTGCTGGCCAGCGGGCTGCGCACCGCCGATATCATGAGCCCTGGCATGGCCCAGGTCGGCACGTCCGTGATGGGCGAGGCCGTGGTACGAGAACTGGACAAGCTGAACGGCTGATCCATTCCCGATCGACTCCCGGATCGGGAGGCGATCGGGCTTTCCATGGGCCTGGGCATCTGGAATGCTTCGGCCATGAGTTCGTTTCGAATCGTTATTGCTGGAGTCGCGATGCTGGCTGCCGTGCCGGCCGTCGCCTCATCCGTCCCGTCCTCCCACGCTTTATCGGAGGTGCGCGGTGCGGCCGCCCTGTCGTGGGTGGACCAGCAGAACCAGCGCACCTTCGCGGCGCTGGAGGCCGATCCGCGCTATCGCGGGTTTCATGATTCGGTGCTGCGAATCCGTCAGGACGCCCATCGTATCCCTGTGCCCGCCTTCCTGGGCGGGGCGATCTTCAATCTGTGGCAGGATGCGGCGCATCCGCGCGGGATCTGGCGCGACGCCACGCCGGAGAGCTTCCTGGCCGGGCAGCCGGCGTGGACCACGCGGCTGGATGTGGACGATCTGGCCCGGCGGGAGCATCGGGACTGGGTGTTTCAGGGGGCCGACTGTCTGGCGCCAGACGATTCGCCCTGCCTGATCCAGCTTTCGGAAGGGGGTGAGGACGCGACGACCCTGCGGGAATTCGCGCCCCTGTCTGGCGGGGGCGTGTCTGGCGGGTTCGTACCCGGCGGTTTCCTGCTGCCCCGTTCCAAGCAGGATGTGGCCTGGCAGGATCGCGACACGCTGCTGGTGGCGCGTGACTGGGGCGAGGGGGCGACCGGTGTTGCCGGCGGGGCGATGACCCGTTCGGGCTATCCGTTCGTGGTGCGCCGCCTGCGCCGGGGGCAGGCGCTGGACCAGGCCGTGGAGGTGATGCGCGGCCAGCGCGACGATGTGGCGGTGTCGCCGGTGGCGCTGTCTGACGGGGACGGGCATCGGCTGGTGCTGATCCGTCGTTCGGTCACGTTCTTCGAGGATCGGTACAGTCTGGTCACCGGGCAGGGGGCGCGGGCGCTCGATCTGCCCGCGCGCATGGATCTGCATGGCCTGCTGGCGGGGCGGCTGATCCTCTCGGCCAATCAGGATTGGGTGTCGGGCGGCGTGGCGGTTGCGGCCGGCAGCGTCATCGCCGTCGATCCGGATGGGCGCAAGCCGGTGCAGGTGCTGTTTGCGCCCGGTGCGCGGCAGGCGGTCGACGAGGTCGCGGTGACCGGGACCGGCGTGGTGATGACGGTGCTCGACTCGGTGCGTGGGCAGGGTTGGGTCTATCGGCCCGATGCGGCCGGCGGCTGGCATGGGGTACGGCTGGCGCTGCCCGACATGATGTCGGTCCATGTCATGGATGCCGACCACCGCTCGGGGCGGGCGTTTCTTTCGGTTTCGGGCTTCCTGACGCCCCAGCAGCTCTGGCTGGCCGACAGCACCGATGGCAGCGCGCGGAAGATCATGGAACTGCCGCCCCAGTTCGATACCGCCGGGCTGGTAGTCGGGCAGGAATGGGCGATTTCGACCGACGGGACGCGCATTCCCTATTTTATCGTGCATCGGGCGGATATGCGCCGCGATGGCAGGAATCCGACGCTGCTTACCGCCTATGGCGGGTTCCAGGTTTCCTCGCTGCCTGACTATGACCCGGTGGTGGGGCGGCTGTGGCTGGACCGGGGCGGGGTTTATGTGGTGGCCAATATCCGGGGTGGCGGCGAGTTCGGGCCGGCCTGGCATGAGGCCGGACGGACGACCGGGCGGCAGCATGTCTTCGACGATTTCGCCGCCGTGGCGCGCGACCTGATCGCCCGGAAGGTGACCGTGCCCGCGCATCTGGGGATTCGCGGGCGTTCGAACGGCGGCCTGCTGATGGGGGTGGAACTGACCCAGCACCCCGATCTGTGGGGAGCGGTGATCGTCGGCGTGCCGCTGCTGGACATGGAGCATTTCGAGACCATGGCCGCCGGGGCCTCGTGGGTCGGGGAATATGGCAGCATGAGCGTGCCGGCGCAGCGGGCGTTCCTGGAGAGGATCTCGCCGTTGCGGGCGCTGCGCCCCGGTGTGCGCTATCCCGAGCCGTTTATCTTCACCTCGACGCTCGATGACCGGGTGGGGCCGGTGCATGCGCGCCTGTTCGCCGCGCGGTTGCAGACGCTGGGGGTGCCGTTCCTGTATTACGAGGATACCGAGGGTGGGCATTCCGGGACGGTGAATGCCGAGGAAGTGGCACGCGAGCGCGCGCTGGAGGCGGTGTATCTGAGCCGACTGATGAATCCGGGCCGCTGAGAATCCGATTTCCGGCACGCGGGGATGATCGTCGCCTTCGGGGTGGCATCGTAAAATCCCGTGTGATATCCTGCCGGTGGCGTGTAGCAACGCTTTTTGCATTGAGGCGGCCCCTCTGTCGGGTGGCCTGCCGAATATAACACCCGGATCTATGTCCAGCGGTGAATGGGGTAACCTGTTCATCGTAATGGAAATAGGCAGGGCGTGCCTATGCCTCATGCAAACACGTTGCTACCCGCCCGACGCCAGGAGCGGCCGGGGAAGCATGCCCGTTTCCGTTACGCTGTCGTTGCAAGCGAATGCGATCGGGATGGGTTCTTGATGCAGGACGATCCAGGCGAAGCGGTCATGACGGTACTTGCGATGGCTTCGGCCATGGTGCGGACCTATCGTGAGGATACGCTTGGCGCGGTGCGGCGCCATATCACGCGATGCCTGGAAGAGAATCTGATCGAGGATGTGGAATTCTGGCTGCGGGTGCGCAATCAGGTCGAGCTTCTGCAATGGGAAAAGACCAGTGGGGGGCGTGACCGCAAGCGGGCGCCGGCCGCGCACGGACGACCGGGTGAGGAGGTCGTGCTTGAGGCGTGGCTGAAAGATGTGTTGAGCCGCATGGCGGCCTCGGTGCTGGACGAGCCGATTCCGGAGGCGCTGCTGCGATTGATCGGGCCGCCGGTCCCGGAACGCGACCCTGGGTGACGGATAAATCTGGGGCCGGGCGGGAAACCGGAAAACGGGCATGAAAAAAGCCGGCCCCCGAAGGAGGCCGGCTTTTTCATGGGATCGACGCCAGGTGGCGGATCAGAACCCTTCGCGCTCCAGACGCTTGCGCTCCATCTTGCGGGCGCGGCGCACGGCCTCGGCAGCCTCGCGCGCCTTGCGCTCGGAGGGCTTTTCGTAGTGGCGACGCAGCTTCATCTCACGGAAGATGCCTTCACGCTGCATCTTCTTCTTGAGTGCCTTGAGAGCCTGGTCGACATTGTTGTCGCGAACGAGAACCTGCACTGGGTCGCTTACTCCTGTTTGTGGCTGCCTTGGGGTGAACCACGAAAACCATGGATGGGTTACCGCCCAAGGCCCGGCCCTGCATGCGATTCCCGAATGGCGCGGAGCTATAACATGGGCTCCGCGCCAAATACAAATCATTCCGCCCGTTTCCTGCCGGCTTTCGGCGGACTATTTTACAGGCCCGCCGTGCGCCTGGCGCGGGGGTGGATGATTTCGGGCGGCCACGCCGGCAGGACGAAGGACAGATTATCGTGACCTTGCTCAAGATCGCCCGGATGGGCCATCCCGTGCTGTTGCGTCGCGCCGACGACGTACCGGACCCCGCCGCGCCGGAGATCGGTCGGCTGATCGACGACATGATCGAGACGATGGAGGATGCGCGCGGGGCCGGGCTGGCCGCGCCGCAGGTGCATGTTTCGCTGCGGCTGTTCGTCTATCGCGTGCCGGCGGAGCGCAGCGCGGGGGAGGATGATCCGCCGCGCGGAGCCAGCGTGCTGATCAACCCCGTGCTGCGGCCGGTCGGTGACGAGATGGTGTTGCGGCCCGAGGGGTGCCTGTCGATTCCCGGCCTGCGGGGCATGGTGCCGCGCCATGTGCGCGTTGCCTATTCGGGCCTTGATCGGGACGGTGCGCCGGTGGAAGGCGTGGCGACGGGTTTTCTGGCTAATGTGTTGCAACATGAATACGATCACCTGGACGGCATTCTTTATCCGATGCGGATGAAGGATCTGGGCCAGATGGGATTCGACGAGGAAATCGGGCGCTACGGGGTGCGGACATGAACGGGATTGGGGCGGTCGCGGGGCTCGCGGGCCGGCTGGCCGGGTGCGCTCTCGCCTGTGGCGTGGCGGCGCGGCCGGAACGCAGTCTGGCGCGGGACGAGGCGGTGTGCCGGCTGGGGGCCGTGGCCGGCGAGCGTGGCTGGGGGGTGGATGTGCTGCGCGAGGTCGCCGGCCCGGATGCAGACCTGCTGTTTCCCGGCGGCTCCGCCGAACTGGTCGAGGCGTGGTTCGACCTGTCCGACCGGATCATGATCGATGCCGCGCGGGGGTTAGACGAGCCACGTCTGGGACGGCGGGTAAGGGCGGTCATCCTGTTGCGGCTGGGGGCGGTGACGCCGGATCGGGACGCGGTGCGGCGGGCGCTGGCGGTTCTGCTCGCGCCCGGCCATGCGGGGCTGCTGGCACGGGTCATGGCGCGGACGGTGGATGCGATCTGGGAGGCGGCCGGGGACCATGCGACCGGGATCACCCGGCAGACCAAGCGGATGAGCCTCGGCACGATCTATGCGCAGGTGCTGCTGTTCTGGCTGGCGCGGGGAGAGGACAGCGCGGCGGTGGCGGCTTTCCTGGACCGGCGACTGGCCGGCGTGGTGCGTCTGGGGCGGGCGAAGCAGGCGCTGCTGGCGCGCCTGCGGCCCGGACGGGCGCAGGCCGCGTGAGCGAACAGAAAGCGCCGGGCCGGTGGCAGGGGGCTGGCGCCGGGCTGCTGTTTCTCCGCGAGGAGGAGATGCGGCAGGCGCAGGAACTGATGATGCTGGCCTGGCGGGATTTCGGCGGGGTGGTCGATCCGGTGCTGGAATCGCTGGGGCTGGGGCGTGCCCACCACCGGATATTGCAGCTTGTGGGCCATCATCCCGGTATCGCCGTCGGTGCGCTGATCGACCTGCTGGGCATTACCAAGCAGAGCCTTGGCCGCGCGCTGACCGACCTTCAGGCACGGGGCTATGTGGTGCAGGAGGTGGGGCGGCAGGACCGACGGCTGCGCCTGCTGTCGCTGACCGAGAGCGGGGCGGCGGTGGAGCGGCAGCTTTTCGACCTTCAGCGCGAGAAGCTGATGGGGGTGTACCGCGATGTGGGCGCCGCCGCGATCGACGGATTCCGGCGCGTCGTGCTGGGGCTGATGGACGACCGGACGCGCGGTGTGCTTGAGGACGTGGCCACGGCGGCGGAACGGGCGCATCGTGGCGGCGCATGAGAGGCCGTTTGGAAAACGCCGATGGTGAGCGCAGGCCGCCGCCCGCGGGGCTTTTCAAACAGCCTCTGAGCCGGGACGGACGATGATGGGACTAGACGGGCGAGACAACGGCGTGCGCGACGGATCGGTGGTGGGCGCGCATATTCTGGTGGTGGATGACGACCCGCGCCTGCGGCGCCTGCTGCAACGCTACCTGACCGAACATGGCTTTCGCATCAGCGCGGCGTCTTCGGCCGCCGAGGCGCGGCAGGTGCTGGGCTTCATGCAGCCCGACGCGATGGTGCTGGACGTGACCATGCCGGGCGAGACCGGGCTGGCGCTGACCCGCGCCCTGCGGCAGGAGGGGCAGGACCTGCCGATCCTGCTGCTGACCGCGCGCGGCGAGCCCGAGGACCGGATCGACGGGCTGGAGGCGGGCGCGGACGATTATCTCGGCAAGCCGTTCGAGCCGCGCGAACTGCTGCTGCGGCTGAAGGCACATCTGCGGCGATTCGCCCCGCCCGCGCCCTCGGACAATCTGCGGGTGGTGCGGCTGGGTGGGCTGGAGTTCGACCCGGCGCGCGGCCTGCTGTCGGGGCCTGACGGCAGCGTACACCTGACCGGCGGGGAAGTCGCGCTGCTGAATGCGCTGGCGCGCCGCCCCAACGAGATCCTGGCCCGTGACGAGATCGCCCGCCTGCTGGACATGGAGGAAATCGGCGAACGCGCGGTGGACGTGCAAGTGACGCGCCTGCGTCGCCGGATCGAGCCGGACCCGCGCGAGCCGCGTTTTCTCCAGACCGTGCGGGGCAAGGGATATGTGCTGAAGCCGGGCATGTGACGGCGGGCGGGAAGGGGACCAGCCATGGCGGAGGGTGACGGACCGGGTGCGCCGACGCGGCTTCGCGCCATGGCGGGGTTCTATCGCCGGATGGATCGGCCCGTGCGCCGGGTCCTGCCGCGCTCGCTGCTGGGGCGGATGCTGCTGATCGTGCTGATCCCGCTGCTGGTCACGCAGGGGATCTCGCTGGAGCTGTTCTACGGCAATTATCTCAAGGTCGTGTCGCGCCGCATGTCGGGTGCGGTGGCGGCGGATATCGTCCTGACGCTGGACCTGCTGAAGCGGTATCACGCGCCTGGCGACCGGGTCTGGATCATGAATCAGGCCAGGGTGCGCACTCAACTGGACATGGACTGGGACCCCGGACAGCGCCTGTCGCGCACGGGCTCGACCCATGTGCTCGGGCCGATGGACGAAGATCTGGCCGATGCGCTGAACGCTTCGATCGGCCGTCCGTTCTTCGTCGACTGGGTCGGCGATCCGCAGACCGTGCATATCCGGATCCAGATGTCCGACGGGGTGCTCGATGTGGGGGCGCCGCGCAAGCGGCTGGCGGTGGCGCCTATCTGGCTGTTCGTGGCCTGGGTGGTGGGTAGTACGTTCCTGCTGTTCCTGATCGCCAGCCTGTTCATGCGCAACCAGATCCGCGCGATCCGCCGTCTGGCGCGGGCGGCCGAACTGTTCGGGCTGGGGCGCGATACCGGACCCATCCACCCCGAGGGCGCGCAGGAGGTGCGCAAGGCGGCCGTGGCGTTCAACCGCATGCAGGAGCGTATTTTCCGGTTCGTGGCGCAGCGCACGGCGATGCTGGCGGGCGTTTCGCACGATCTGCGGACGCCGCTGACCCGCCTGCGCCTGTCGCTGGCGATGATCCCGCCCCAGGGCACCATCGACGCCGCGCAGTTTCATGCCGAGGTGACCGACATGGTTGGCGACGTGGCGGAAATGGAGGGCATGATCGAAAGCTACCTCTCCTTCGCCAGAGGGGAGGGGGCGGAGACGCCGGTCCTGGTCGATATGGGCCAGATGCTGGACGAGGTGGCATCCGCCTTTCGGCGGGCGGGTGGAACCGTGCTGTCCATCTCGGTGCCTCGGCCGGTCGAGGCCGTTCTGCGGCCGGGCGCGATTCGCCGCGTGATGGACAATCTGTTGCAGAACGCGCGGCGGCATGGCGCGCGCGTGGCCCTGAGCGCCAGCCAGGACGAGCGGGGGGTGGTGATCTGCGTCGATGACGACGGGCCGGGCATTCCGCGCGACCGGATGGAGGCGGTCTTCCGGCCGTTCGAGAGCGGGCTGGATGGCGGGACCGGGCTGGGCCTGACCATCGCGCGTGACATCGTGCGCGCGCATGGCGGCGACATCGCGCTCCGGCAGAGCCGGCTGGGTGGCTTGCAGGTCCGGATCGTCTTGCCGGCTTAGAGGGAGAAGGCGCGCATGTGGGGAAGCGACCCTGACGCGCGGGCAGGGTCGCTTTGCAGGCAGCCCCTTTTACGGGAGGGTGTTACCCGAGCCGGCATGGCCCGGACCGCTGTTGGAACTCATCGGGCCGCTGCTGCCGCCGAATGTGCTGTTCATGTTGCTCAGCGGGTTGTAGCGGCCGACATTGCCCAGGATCTGTTGCAGGATGTTGATCTTGGTGCCCGGAGTTGGCGTGGCACCGGGGGCCATGCTGGTGGGCCGCGCGTCGCTCTTGTCGAGGGTGCGCAGGTTCTGCAGCACGCCCTTGTCGTCGAAATTCAGCACCACAACGTTCTGCGAGCGGATGCTCGGGAAATCCATGGGCGCCGGCACCGTGCGCATGGAGATGTAGATCCATGTGTTGTCGTCGAACGTGGCGTGGGTGGTGGGCGAACCCAGCAGGTCCATCGCTTCGGCGCGGGTGCTGACGCCGGGCTTGAGCTGCTTGTAGTCGTCCGCCTCGATCAGCGAGCCGCGCTGTCCGGGGCGGGGCGAGAAGAGCGAGCAGCCGGACAGCAGCAGGCTGAATCCCACGATCGCGCAAGGAAGAAGACGCCCGATGGGGCGGATGGTCGTGTCCGAAGATGACCGCATGGCCTGTGGGGCGTCCTGATCCGGGGAAAACTCTTCCGTCCGGTGCCCGATTGGGGTGGCGAAGTCAATTCTTCATCGCCATACAGGGAACATTATCAGCATGAGGCGGGCGGATTTGCCGGGTCGCCGCCGGGCGGGAGCAGGACAGGATGAAGACGGAATTTTCCCGCAGGCTCGCGGTTGGACGAATCGGGGCGGCGGGCCGGGAGATGGAGATCGAGGCCGACGCGGCCGAGCGTGCCGCGCTGGCGCGCCGTTTCGGCCTGCCGGCGATCCATGCGCTCTCCTGCCGTTATCGCCTGACGCTGGGCCGGCGGGACGAGGTTCTGGCCGAAGGCTGGATGACGGCCGAGGTGGAGCAGGAATGCGTGCTGACGGCCGAGCCGTTCGTGAGCGTGCTGACCACGGAGATCGTCGCGCGGCTGGTGCCGGCGGAGCGGTTTCGCGAGGATGAGGAACTGGACCCCGAGGCGGTGGACGAGATCCCGTATGAGAACGATACGATCGATCTGGGCGAACTGACGGCCGAGGAACTGTCGCTGGCGCTCGATCCCTATCCGCGTCGGCCGGGGGCCATGCTGCCCGACGAGATCGGGCATGTGGATGTGCCGCCGACGAATCCGGAAGGAGCGGAGGACGCGGAAGAAGGCCGTCCTTCACCGTTTGCGGGGCTGGCGGCCCTGCGGAAGGATGATACATAGAGGGATGCCGGGGGCGGGGTGGTGAGAAGATGCCTTGCGAATGGGCTTTCTTCCTGCTAGAGGCGCCCCCTCATTATTGATAACTGATCGGGCTCCAGCCGGACCCGGTTAAGATCTCAGATCGGAGGGGCCCGGGCCCATGGCTGTACCCAAAAGAAAAACCTCACCGTCCCGTCGCGGCATGCGCCGCAGCCACGAGGCGCTGAGCGTGCAGGCACATGCCGAATGCGCGAATTGCGGCGAGCTGAAGCGCCCGCACCATGTCTGCAGCCATTGCGGCCATTATGACGGCCGTGAGGTCGTTGCGGCCGGCAAGACGCTGAAGACCGCCGTCCGGGCCTGACCGGCGGCGCATGGCTGCGCGGACGCGATGACATGGCCCGTCAGGTGGCGGGCCATGCTTTCTTGCGACACGATTCCGTGACGACCTTGCGAATTTGGTGTTCACCCGGCAGAAGGCAGGCATGAGCGAGACAGGTTCCTCTTTTTCCGGGGCTGAGCCCTTCACGCTGGCGGTTGACGGCATGGGGGGGGACGGCGGTCCGGAAGTTGTGGTGGCCGGCCTGGCGATTGCTGCCGACAGGCACCCCGGCACACGGGTTCTGCTGATCGGCGACGAGCGCCGCCTGACCGAGACGCTGGCCCGCCACCCCAAGGCGGCCGCGATCTGCACGGTGCGCCCGGCGGGTAGCGCCATTTCCATGGACATGAAGCCGACGGCCGCGCTGCGCGTGCGCGATTCGTCGATGCGGCTGGCGATGGATGCCGTGGCGCAGGGCGAGGCCCTGGGCGTGGTGTCGGCCGGCAACAGCGGCGCGATGCTGGCGCTGGCCAAGATTGTCATCAAGACCCTTCCCGGTGTCTCCCGTCCCGCCATGGCGGCGATCAGCCCGACGCTGAAGGGCGATGTCGTGATGCTGGACCTGGGTGCGAATGTCGCCTGCGACGCGCGCAACCTCGTTGAATTCGCGGTGATGGGCGAAGCCTTCGCCAAGGCGGTGCTGGGTTTGCCCGCGCCGACCATCGGCCTGCTGAATGTCGGGTCGGAGGAAGTGAAGGGTGACGAGAAGCTGCGTCAGGCGGCCGAGATTCTGCGCAACAGCGCCCTGAGCGCGCAGTTCCGTGGATTTGTCGAAGGGCATGATATTACCGCCGGCACGACCGATGTGGTGGTGACGGACGGATTTACCGGCAATGTCGCGCTGAAGACCGGCGAGGGCGCGCTGAAGATGGCGTTCGTGCTGCTGCGGCAGGTCTTCCGGTCGGGCCTGCTGGCCAAGCTGGGCTACCTGCTGGTGCGGCCCGGCCTGGAGCGCATGCGCGAGTGGCTGGACCCGCGACGCTATAACGGCGCCGTATTCGTCGGCCTCAATGGTGTTGTGGTCAAATCGCATGGCGGGACCGATGCGGAAGGCTTTGCATCGGCGGTGGATGTTGCCATGGATATGGTATCGCACCGGTTCAATGAAAGCATAAGGGAACAGATCTCCCGACTGGAGACGCTGTCCGTCATGCGTCCGGGCGTGGAAAAGGAACAGCCGGCGGTCGCAGCCGTAAGCTGACCCGCTCCGCAGGGGCGGTGCGTCTCCACGGGGGCGAAGCCGGGCTTGGAATGATGGGAATGATGGCGAGACGTTCGCTGATGGTCGGGTTTGGCGGGTACCTGCCGGATCGGATCGTGACCAATGACGAGCTGGCGGCTCGCCTCGAAACTTCGGACGAATGGATCCGAGCCCGTACCGGGATCGGCCAGCGGCACATCGCCGGGCCTGGCGACACCGCCGTGAGCATGGCGGCGGCGGCGGCGGCGCGGGCGCTGGACTATGCCGGCGTGGCGGCGGCCGATGTGGGCGCGGTCATCGTCGCCACCAGCACGCCGGACCAGGCCTTTCCGGCCACCGCCGTTCGCGTGCAGGCCGAGCTTGGGATGCGGGGCGGCTTCGGCTTCGATATCGCCGCCGCCTGTTCGGGCTTCGTCTATGCCCTGACCGTGGCCGACTCGCTGATTCGCAGCGGCCAGACGGATTCGGTGCTCGTGATCGGCAGCGAAGTCTATTCGCGCATTCTCGACTGGTCGGATCGCGGCACCTGCGTGCTGTTCGGCGATGGCGCCGGGGCCGTGCTGCTGACGGCCGGCGATGCCGCGCAGCCCGCCGGCATTCTCTCCACACACCTGCATTCGGACGGCACGACGGGCGACCTGCTGTATGTCGATGGAGCCGTGGGGCTGCGCGAGCAGTCCGGCTTCCTGCGCATGCAGGGGCGCGACGTGTTTCGCCATGCTGTGGCCAAGCTTTCGTCTTCGGTGGACGAGGTGCTGCAGGCCAACGGGCTGACCTATGCCGATGTGTCCTGGCTGGTGCCGCATCAGGCCAATCTGCGGATTATCGAGGCGGTGGCCCGCAAGCTGGAACTGCCGCCCGAGCGCGTGGTGGTGACCGTGGACAAGCATGCCAATACCTCGGCCGCGTCGATCCCGCTGGCGATGAACGAGGCCGTGCGTGACGGCCGTATCCGCAAGGGAGACCTGGTGCTGATGGAAGCGCTGGGTGGCGGGCTGACCTGGGGTTCGGCGCTGGCGCGCATATGAGCGCGGGCGCCCGATCGGCCGGAGACGGTTTTTCGCGGGCTTGCGGTGACTTGCCAGACACCGAACGTGAAAAAAGAGTGCGGGTTAACGCATTGAATTGACGTGTCCTCGTCGCATGCCATAGCTTTGCACCATGAGCACCGTGACCCGCGCCAGTCTGGCAGAGCATATTTACAGTCAGGTCGGACTCTCCCGAAACGAGTCGGCCGACCTTCTCGAACACGTTCTCGAGCGCGTGGCGAAGGAGCTTGAGGGCGGGAATACCGTTAAAATCAGTGGATTCGGGACGTTCTCCGTCCGTCAGAAGGGGCGCCGCACCGGGCGCAACCCCAAGACGGGCGTCGAGGTGCCGATCCTGCCGCGATCGGTCCTGGTCTTCCGGCCCAGCCAGCTTCTGCGGGCGCGGGTCAATGGCCGGCAGGTCGAGGGCATCGAGGATGACGGTGAATGAACGCGCTCAACGCGGGGCAGGAAGACTGGCCGGATTCCGGCATGCCGGAGCCGGGCGAGGCCGCCGACCCGCATGTGCTTGATGACGCGGCGGCTGCCGGCCGCCTGAAGAAGGCGCCCCATGCGTTCCGCACCATCAGCGAGGTCGCGGACGAACTGCATGTGCCGCAGCATGTGCTGCGCTTCTGGGAGACCCGGTTCAGCCAGGTCCGCCCGCTGAAGCGGGGCGGCGGCCGGCGCTACTATCGCCCCGACGATATCGAATTGCTGCGGCGGATTTCGGACCTGCTGTATGTGCAGGGTTATACCATCAAGGGCGTGCAGCGGATGCTGCGTGAAGGCGGCGATGCCGTGGCACCTTCCGGCGAGAGCCCGGTCGAGGTGGTGCGGGAAGCCGAGCTGATCGCGCCCGATTCGCCTGTTCCGGTCGAGACGCTGGGTGGTGATGTCGCGGCCGGGATATCCGTGCCCGAGATATCTGCACCTGAGATGCCCGAGTCTGTGATGGACGCGCCAGTGGTGGATGCCCCAGTGGTCGATGAGCCTGTGGTGGATAGGCCGGGCGACGGTGGAATCGTGGTGGAAAGCGTGATCGAGTCCGTGACGGTGGTGGCGGTAGAGGTGGAGGCCGAATCGCCTGCGCCGCCTGCTGCGATTCCGCATGAGGAAACAGCCGCAGCGGCCTCGGAAATCGCGCGAATCCATCGTGAGAACCTGATCCTGAAGGATAGCCTGCGCGGGATTCTGGTCGAATTGCAGGCCCTCAGACGGCTGATTCCGGTCTGAACCGGATTTGCTGCCAGATTGGTGGCACTCATGGGTTGCGGAGGATGGCGCACGCTGCTACACGGCGTGTCGTCGCAGACGGTCGGGCAGTAGCGCAGCCTGGTAGCGCATCAGTCTGGGGGACTGGGGGTCGTGGGTTCGAATCCCGCCTGCCCGATATTCCCGTCTGCGACCATTTCCCTTGAAAAGAGAGAACACCACCGGCCGGATTGAATCGGCTCCGGTGGTTTGACGTTGGCCGGTTCAGCCGAGGCTTCTGTCCGGCAGGTCGTCCATGTCCTCGCGCTCGCTGCGCGTGGGGTCCTGGAGGCGGTCGCGGGTCCAGTTGCGCCAGATCAGGTGCAGGACGGACATGATGGCCGGCCCGATGAACAGGCCCAGAAGGCTCCAGCTTTCCACCCCGCCGAGAATGCTGACCAGCACCCACAGGAAGGGCATCTGGGTCGAGCCGCCGATCAGTGCGGGCCGCACGAAATGGTCGGCGATGAAGATCACGGCCATGCCCAGGCAGAAGATCACCACGGCGGCGATGACGGTACCCTTCACCAGCAGCGCCAGCGCCACCAGCGTGACCGCCACGACGGCGCAGAACGGGATCATGGCCGCCACGGCGGTGAAGACGCCGAACAGGAACGGGTGCTGCGCGCCCGCGATCAGGTAGGCGACGCCCATCAGCGCGCCTTCGCCCAGCCCCACCAGCACCAGACCGGCGACCGTGCCGTGGATCGAGGCCACGATCTGTTCGGCGATGGTCTCGCCCCGCTTGCCGAAGGCCCGGCGGGACACCACCAGGCATTGCCGGGTGATGGTGTCGCCGTCCTTCAGCAGGAAGAACAGGGTGAGGATGGTGAAGATGAACAGCAGGCCGCGATGGAAGACCTGTGTCCCGACCTGCTGCGTCATGCGCATGCTGCGGCCGATATTGAAGGAATGCAGCAGTTCCGACACGTCGTCGGGGTCCTGTAGATGCTGCTGCCACCAGTTGGTGATGGCCGAGGCGCCGGCGGGCAGGCGGCGGAGCCAGCCCGGCACCGGCACGCCCGTGTGGCGCGCGATGTCGGCCCAGCTCAGCACGCCCTGGGCCTCCCGCCCCGCTTCCAGCGCGAAGAGGCCCATCGGGATCAGGAAGATCAGGGCGATCGCCGTGGTGAACAGCAGCGGCAGGATGACGCTGCCGGGCCGGATCTTCCAGCGGTTGCGCACCGCGATATAGGGCGGCCAGGCCGCGATGGCGAAGATGACGCCCCAGATCAGCGACGGCAGGAACCCCCGCACCGTATAGAGCCCCAGCAGGACGAAGGAGGTGGCCAGCAGGCCGCGCGCGATGCGCTGCACCTTGTGGCGTTCGCGCATCTGGCGGAACGGCGACCGGTCCATAAGGGGGACGATCGCGGGGCTGCCGTTGTCCGTCATCATGATCCTTTGCTCGGGCGTCACAGCAGGTTCGTGCCATCCGCCGCCCAGATGGCGAACGCCTGAATCAGTGCGGCTTCCTTCAGGGCGTCGAAACGGCCCGAGGCGCCGCCATGGCCGGCTTCCATGTTGATGCGCAGCATGATCGGCCGGTCCGACAACGTGTGGTCGCGCAGGCGGGCGACCCATTTCGCCGGTTCCCAATAGGTCACGCGCGGGTCCGACAGGCCGCCGATGGCGAGGATGGCGGGATAGGGGCGCGGACCGACCTGTTCGTAGGCGGCGTAGCTGGCGATCAGGTCGTAGGCGTCCGGGTCTTCCAGCGGGTTGCCCCATTCCGGCCATTCGGGCGGCGTCAGGGGCAGGCTGGTGTCGGACATGGTGTTGAGTTCGTCCACGAAGGGCACCACCGCCACGATGCCCGCGAACAGGTCGGGGCGCATGTTGGCGATCGCCCCCATGACCATGCCGCCGGCCGAGCGACCGTCGCTGACGATTCTGCCGGCACGGGTGAAGCCGGTGGCGGCCAGATGTTCGGCGCAGGCGATGAAATCGGTAAAGCTGTTGGGCTTGTTGCGTCCGCGCCCGCCGAGGAACCAGTTCCAGCCTTTTTCCGATCCGCCGCGCACATGGGCGATAGCGTAGAACCAGCCCCGATCGACCAGACTGAAAACGCCGGTGGAGAAGGTGGGCTCGATCGTATGGCCGTAGGACCCGTAGCCGTAGAGCAGCAATGGGGCGGAGCCGTCGCGCGGCGTGTCGTGCCGTCCCAGCACGGTGACCGGCACCTCGGTGCCGTCAGGGGCGGTGGCGGTGAGGCGCCAGCAGCGATAATGCGCGGGGTCGTGACCCGACGGGACCTCCTGGCTTTTGAGCAGATGGCGGGTCCGCGTCCGCATGTCGTAGGCGTACCATTGCCGGGGCGTGGTCGGGGACTGGTAGACGTAGCGCAGTTCGGTCGTGTCGTATTCGTAGGAGCCCGAGAAGGACAGCACGTAGGCTTCCTCGTCGGAGGACAGCACATGCTCTGCCCCGTCGGCGGGGCGGATCACCAGGGCCGTGTTGGCGTCGCGGCGTTCGCGCCAGACCAGATGCCCGGCGAAGGCTACGCACTCGGTGATGTAGCGGCCGGGCTCATGGGGTACCAGGTCGCGCCAGTTTTCCCGTGACAGGGCCGTGTCGGGCGTTTCCATCAGCTTGAAATCGACCGCATCGTCGGCGTTGGTGAGAATCGCGAACCGGTCGCCCCAGTGGCTGAGCGTGTAGAGGACGCCGCTGCGGCGTGGCTCGACGCAGACGGGTGCGGCCTCGGGGCGGCTGCCGGGGATCAGCCAGGATTCCGATGTGTCCTGATTGGCGGCGGAAATGACGATCCAGCCTCCGGAGCGGCTGGCCTCGACCCCGATGAAGAAGCCGGGATCGGCTTCCTGATAGACCAGCACATCGTCGGCGGTGCCGATGCGGCGGCGATAGATCTGCGTCGGGCGGCCATGCGCGTCGCGCCAGGTCCAGAACAGATAGTGCGCGTCGGGCGAGAAGGTGAAATTGCCGCTGCAATTCTCGACCGCCGGCCCGACCGGCGCGCCGCTGGCGATGTCGCGGATGATGACGCGATAGACTTCCGAGCCCTGGCTGTCTTCCGCATGGGCGAACAGGCGGTGGTCGGGGCTGTGGGTCGCGGTGGCGACGGCGAAATAGTCGTGGCCCTGTGCCGCGTGCTCGACATCCAGCAGGATGGTCTCGTCATCCGGTCGGCCGGCCGGATGGCGGGCGTAAATGGGGTGCTGGGCGCCGCTATTGTAGCGCATGTAATAGCGCCAGGGACCGTGCGGCAGGACGGGGTAGGTTTCGTCTTCGCGGATGCGGCCGCGCATCTCGGCGACGATGGTGGCCTGCAAGGCTTCGGTCGGCGCCAGGGTGGCGGCGGTATAGGCGTTTTCGGCCCGCAGATGGATGGCGATGTCCGCGCGCAGCACCGATGGGTCGCGCAGGACGGCCTGCCAGTTCTCGTCCTTCATCCAGCCATATTCGTCGACGCGCGTGCGGCCGAGCTGGGTGATCGTCTGGGGCTCCTTGCGGGCGACCGGGGCGGTGGTCATCGTCTCTCTCCATCGCTGTCCGACCGGAAGCCGGGACCAGCCGCGAGCATACAAGACCGCCTGTGGAAGGGACAGAGGGGGAGCGACACGGGGTGTGACCGCACATGACCGCGCCTGGTGGGCGGTTTTCAGAAGGCCTGGCAGCCTGTGCGAATGACCAGCCCGACGGATTGCTGCTGGAAGTCGCGGCGGTATTCCGCGCGGATGGCGTCCAGCCGGGTGGTCAGGTCCGGGGCGTCGGGCTGGGTGGCGATCCAGACGATGCGCGAAGGTTCGGTGGTGACCTGCTGACTGGCGCGGTCGCGCCACTGGCCGCCGGCCTGAAACACGCTGAGCCCGTCGGGGAAGCGCGGGGTGACCGCGCGGCGCAGGAAAGCCTGCCACTCCGCGTCGGTGATCGGCCGGCCGTCCGGGCGGGTCAGGCCGAACAGCAGCGAGACCTCGATGCCGCGATGGGCGCCGAATCGTTCGCAGGCCAGGCTTGCGGGCGTCGCGCGATCAGGCGGGGCCGGGGTACAGGCGGCCAGCAGGCATGCCGCTGCCAGAACGTGCGCTGCCCTGTGCATCAGGCGAAGGCCGGATTGTCCAGCCCGCACAGGCCCGTGCGCAGGCGCCGGCCGTCGGGACTGTCCGGGTCGATGAGGCCATGGCGGAGGAACAGGTCGATCAGCACCAGATTGACGTTGAATTTGAAATCGTCGCCCGCCCGCACGATCCGCCAGGCTTCTTGCAGGGGCATCAGCGAGAAGGACTCGACCTCGCCATCAGTGGGGACGGGGACGAAATCGGGCGGCAGATCGAGGTCGTAGCAATGCAGCACGTCGCGGCGCAGGCCCTCGGGCCGCTCCATGGCGTAGCGGATGCGGCCGGAGGGTGTGGCCTGGGCGATCAGGGCAGGGGGGATGCCGGCTTCCTCGGCCGCTTCCTTCTCCAGCGCCTGCCGGGGCGTGTGGCCGGCGGGGATGCCGCCGGCGACGAGGTGGTCGAGCTTGCCGGGGTCCAGGCGCTTGTTCATGGCGCGGCGGCCGATCCACAGATGCAGGCCGTCCGGGCGGCGGACCAGCCCGTTCATATGCACGCCGTGGGCAATCAGCCCGAACAGTGGCAGCGCCCCGCGGTCGATGCGCGCGACGGGCGGCGCGTCGGCCGTGGGGGCGACATCGAACAGTTCGTGGTGGGAGCGGTAGAGCCCGTCGGCGGCCAGGGTTTCGCCGAGTGCTTCCAGCCGGGTCGGGTCGTCCAGCACCAGTGCTGAGTCCTGCCGGCGCAGGCCGCGCCGTTCCAGTTCGGGCACCAGGGCGGGCGCGAGCCAGCCGGCCGGGGACGTTCCAAGGCGGAAGGCGGTGCGGTCGCCGGGCAGGCGTGCGGTGTTGCAGGAATCGAGATGCCGGATGAAGGGGGCGGCGTCCGCTGACATGCGCGTCTGCTCCTTGTGCGTGGGCTTGGCATACCGGGTGGGGCAAGGTGTGACAATCCTGCCGCGCCTGCCGCCGGACAGGGGTTGGCGGTTTGCAAATGAGCCCTCGCATGCCACATCCAGAGGCATGACACCGCCCTCATCCTCCGCCCGGCCCGCGCGCGAGCGCCCCGTGCATGCGACCCTGCGCGCCCTGCTGCCCTATCTCTGGCCCCGTCACGATCTGGGCACCCGCGCGCGGGTGGTGGGAGCCTGCCTGCTGCTGGTCGCCGCCAAGATCGCGACCATCGCCGTGCCGTATGTGTACAGCCTGGTGGTCGATGCGCTGCATGGCGGGCAGGGGGGCGGCGTTTCCGGCCCGATGCGTGAAATGACGGTGCCGATGGCCCTGATCGTCGGTTACGGCACGCTGCGCCTGATGTCGGCGGGCATGGGGGAATGGCGCGATGCGCTGTTCGCCCCGGTGCGCTTTCATATCAGCAGCGTGGCGGCGATGCGCAGTTTTCGCCACATGCATGCGCTGTCGCTGCGCTTTCACCTGGACCGCCAGTCGGGCGGCGTGACGCGGGCCATCGCGCGGGGGACCGAGGCGATCGAGACCATTCTGCGGGTGGGCGTGTTCAACATCGTGCCGACGCTGATCGAGGCGCTGCTGGTGATCGCCGTGATCTGGCGCCTGTTCGACTGGCGCTATGCCGCGATCATGCTGCTGGCGGTGGCGGCCTATGTCGCCTTCACGATCAGCTTCACCTCCTGGCGGATCGGCATCCGCCGCGAGATGAACGAGATCAACAGCGAGGCGAGCTGGAAGGCGCTGGACAGCCTGCTGAACTACGAGACGGTGAAGTATTTCGGCAACGAGGAGCATGAGAGCCGGCGGTACGAGGAGACGCAGCGGCGCTACGAACGCGCGGCGGTCAAGACCCAGCTTTCGCTCAACGGGCTGAATTTCGGGCAGGCGGCGATCATCGCCGTGACGCTGACGGTGGTGATGCTGCTGGCGGCGCATGACGTGGGGCAGGGGCGCCTGACGGTGGGGCGGTTCGTGCTGGTCAACACCTATCTGATGCAGCTCTATCTGCCGCTCAATTTCCTCGGCAGCATCTATTCGTCGCTGCGCACCTCGCTGGTGGATCTGGAGCAGATGTTCCGCCTGATGGAGGAAGCGCCGGACGTGAAGGACCGGCCGGATGCCATCGACCTGCCGGCGCGGCTGGACGAGGCGCCGGCGGCGGCGATCCGTTTCGAACATGTGCGCTTCGGCTACCGGTCCGACCGCGAGATCCTGCATGATGTCAGCTTCAGCGTGCCGGCCGGCGGGCGGGTGGCGATCGTGGGGCCGACCGGGGCGGGCAAATCCACCATCAGCCGGCTGCTGTTCCGCTTTTATGACGTGACCTCGGGGCGGGTGGTGATCGACGGGCATGACGTGCGCGATTACCATCAGGCGGCGCTGCGGGCGGCGATCGGCGTGGTGCCGCAGGATACGGTGCTGTTCAACGACACGATCGGCTACAATATCGCCTATGGCCGGCTGGGGGCGTCGCAGGACGAGATCGAGCATGCGGCGCGGCTGGCGCAGATCCATGATTTCATCACCAGCCTGCCCGACGGCTATGCGACCCGGGTGGGCGAGCGGGGGCTGAAGCTGTCGGGCGGCGAGAAGCAGCGCGTGGCCATCGCGCGGACCATCCTGAAGAATCCGCGCATCCTGATCCTCGACGAGGCGACCAGCGCGCTGGATACCCATACCGAGCAGGAGATCCAGGTGGCGCTGCGCACCGTTTCGGCGGAGCGGACGACCGTGATCATCGCCCACCGGCTGTCCACCGTGATCGACGCGGATGAAATCCTTGTGATGGGGGATGGCGTGATCAAGGAGCGCGGCACCCATCGCAGCCTGCTGGCCCGCGACGGACTGTATGCCGGCATGTGGGCCGCCCAGGCCGAGGAGCGTGGAGAGGATGCCGGCCACGCGGCGGTGGGGGCTGGTCTTCCGGCCTGAACGGGGGCACGGTGCGCCCGCCGCGTCCATGGGGCGCAGGGACAGAATGCCGTCTGAGAGACGCGCGCAGCGAGGAGAGGATGACATGGCGGAGACGGAAGGCGAGGGACCCGCGCTGGGCCAGGATGGATCGGTCCCCGAGGAACTGAGCCATTGCGGCGCCGTGGTCGACAAGGCCATCGAATACATGCTGGGCGAGAACCTGCCGCCCATCGCCATCGCCTCGGCGCTGCTGGGCGGGTCACTGGGCCTGCTGTCGCGCACCATGGACCAGGGCACGATGCTGGCGATGCTGGAAAACGCCATGCACAGCGTGCGCTCGGGCGACCTGCATCCTGACCGTGACAAGGTCACGCGCCCCGAGTAAGGGGAGGGGCCGGAAGGGGATTCGGGCGAAAACGCCCCGAATCGTGCCTTTCGGCTTGACGGGGCGCGGTAGCTTGGCCATAAGCCGCGCCTAATCTTGACGATCGTTGCCGGGCATTATGCCTCGGCCCCAGTTATCCGAGGATGATACCATGTCTCGCCGTTGCCAGATCACGGGCAAGGGCGTGCTGACGGGAAATAACGTCAGCCACGCCAACAACAAGAGCCGCCGTCGCTACCTGCCGAACCTGCAGGAGACCTCCCTGCTGTCCGATATCCTCGGCAGCGCGGTGCGCCTGCGGCTGAGCACCAACGGCATTCGCACGGTCGAGCACAATGGTGGCCTGGATGCGTTCCTGCTGTCGACGCCGAACCGCAAGCTGCCGGTCGAGGCGCAGGCGCTGAAGCGCCGCATCCTGCGCGCCCAGGAAAAGAAGGCCGCGACGGCAGCCTGAAGCCATTGGCGCCGGTCCGGTCGTTTTCGACCGGGCCGGGCTTGCATGTTTCAGGTGCCTGACGCATGTCAGGGCCATCTGTCTATTCAGCCGGTCTGCATCTTCCTCGATCCTGGTGACGAGGTGGGGGGCTTCCGGCTCCGACGGGCGCGAGGGGAAAGGTTCCGTTCGCGCCTGAATTGTTTTGTGGAGGTTCCCCCGTGTCTGAAAAGTCCGATCTTTCACTGATCCGTAATATCGGCATCACCGCGCATATCGATGCCGGCAAGACCACGACCACCGAGCGGATCCTGTATTACACCGGCGTGTCGCACAAGATCGGTGAGGTCCACGAGGGCAACACCACGACCGACTACATGGACCAGGAGCGTGAGCGCGGCATCACGATCACCTCGGCCGCCGTCACCTGCGAGTGGGACGGGCATCGGATCAATATCATCGACACCCCGGGCCACATCGACTTCAACATCGAGGTGAACCGCTCGCTGCGCGTGCTCGACGGCGCGGTGTTCATCATCGAGGGCGTGGCCGGCGTGCAGCCGCAGTCCGAGACCAACTGGCGCCTGGCCGATCGCTACAACGTGCCGCGCATCATCTTCATCAACAAGCTGGACCGCACCGGCGCCGACTTCTACCGCGCGTTCGACACGCTGAAGGAGAAGCTGGACATCGTCGCGATCCCGCTGCAACTGCCGATCGGGGCCGAGGAAAACTTCATCGGCGTCGTCGATCTGGTCGAGATGCGCGCGATCATCTGGGAAGGCGGCGAGCTGGGCGCGAAGTTCCACTATGCCGAGATCCCGGACGACCTGAAGGAAAAGGCCGCCGAGGCCCGCCAGGAACTGCTGGACACGGCGCTGGCCGTCGACAACGCGGCGATGGAAGAATATTTCGAGAAGGGTGACGTCGACGTCGCCACCCTGAAGCGCTGCATCAAGAAGGGCGCGATCTCGGGCGAGTTCCGCCCCGTGCTGTGCGGCACGGCCTTCAAGAACAAGGGCGTGCAGCCGCTGCTGGATGCGGTGATCGACTACCTGCCGGCGCCGGACGACGTGGCGGGCATCCGCATCGCGCCGCCCGAGGGCGAGGACGTCGACGAGAACGCGCTGCCGATCATCCCGGTCGATCCGAATGGCAAGTTCGCCGGCCTGGCGTTCAAGATCATCAACGACAAGTACGGCACGCTGACCTTCGTGCGCGTCTATCGTGGCGTGCTGCGTTCGGGCGACAGCGTCCTGAACACCACGAAGGACCACAAGGAGCGTATCGGCCGTATCTTCCAGATGCATGCCGACAAGCGCCAGGAAGTGAAGGAAGTGCATGCCGGCGATATCGCCGCCTTCGTGGGCCTGAAGGACACGCAGACGGGTGACACGCTGGCCGACGCCGCCGATCCGGTGGTGCTGGAGCGCATGAGCTTCCCGGTGCCGGTGATCGACATCTCGGTCGAGCCGAAGACGAAGGACGGGGTCGAGAAGATGACCCTGGCGTTGCAGAAGCTGGCGGGTGAAGACCCCTCGCTGCGTCTGAAGACCGACCAGGAAACCGGCCAGACCATTCTGTCGGGCATGGGCGAGCTGCATCTGGACATCATCATCGACCGTCTGCGTCGTGAGTATGGCGTGGATGCGAACATCGGCGCGCCGCAGGTGGCCTATCGCGAGACGATCACCCAGCCGCATGTCGAGACCTACACCCACAAGAAGCAGTCGGGTGGTTCGGGCCAGTTCGCCGAAGTGAAGATCGAGTTCGCGCCGCTGGAGCGGAACCAGGAGATTCAGTTCGAGAACAAGGTCGTCGGCGGCACCGTGCCGAAGGAATATATTCCGGCGGTCGAAAAGGGCATCCGCATGCAGTCCACGACGGGCGTGCTGGCGGGCTTCCCGACCGTGGACTTCAAGTTCACGCTGCTGGACGGCAAGTACCATGACGTCGACTCCTCGGCGCTGGCGTTCGAAATTGCCGCCAAGGCCTGCTTCCGCGAAGGCATGAAGCGCGCCGGCCCGGTGATCCTGGAGCCGATCATGGATGTGGAAGTCACGACGCCGAACGACCATGTCGGCGATGTGGTGGGCGACCTGAACCGTCGTCGCGGCATGATCCAGAACCAGGAAAGCTCGGGCTCGACCGTCATGGTGCGTGCGCTGGTGCCGCTGAAGGAAATGTTCGGCTACATTTCGCACCTGCGTTCGATCACGAAGGGCCGTGCGTCCTTCACGATGCAGTTCCATCACTACGACCCGGTGCCGCGCAACGTGGCGGACGAGATCGTGGCCAAGTCGGCCTGATCCCGACCGGATCGCACGAACAGGAAAGCCGGCCCGAAAGGGCCGGTTTTTTTTGTCTCCGGGGCCTGACCTGAATGCGCGCGCCGGATCGCCGCCGGCGCGTATGGTCGGTCAGGCTTTCAGAGATAGGCGCGGAGCGTGAGCGTTGCGGAGGATTGTCCGGAGTCGCGGCCGATCGTCAGTGAGATCGTCGCGCCCGGCGGGCCGTTCAGCGCCTGCTGGAGCGCCTGCGGTGGCGGGCTCAGGATGGTATCGCCGGGGTGGATGCCGGCCTGCTCTCCGGGGCTCCCCTTGCCGACGCCCGTGACGCGCGCCGCATCCCCCGCCTGGGTGACGGCGAGGCCGGAGAGCGCGTAGGTGAAGGGGCCAGGCGACAGACTGTTGCGGCGGGTCCAGAGGACGCGTTGCACCGGATCGCAGGCCAGATTGAAGCACCGCAGCAGGGGCAGGCCGATCAGGCCTTCGGAAATGTCGACCACCTGATTGTCGGGCAGCAGCAGGGCCAGCAGCCCCTCGAAGGTGTATCCCGCGAATTCCATCTTCTCCAGCCTGATGATCCGCGCGCCGTTTCGCGCTGGCGCGAACGGGCGGTCGTCCGACCACAGGCCGAGCGTGCGGGCTGTATGATGGTTCAGTCGTACCAGCGACAATCCGCCGGTATCGAGCAGAAAGCGCAGGCGCGTGCCGTTGACGACGCCCGAGGCGGTCATGAAAGGCGACCATCGGTCGCCTTCCGGGCGGGTGATGGCGGAATCCAGCATGGTGAAGCCTTCCAGCTTCGGACGGCCAGTCGGCCAGACCCGCCATTGCAGGGCGTCGAAATCCAGTTCGCTGAACACCGTTGCGAGGATGCCGGAGGCCAGTGCCCCCGCGATCTGCTCGCCCAGCACATGCGGCCCGACGCCGACCAGCAGGATATTCCGCTGGCGTATGATTCCGGCGAAGGAGGCGTCGCTGATAACGAACGTATTGCGGAAGCCGGTTACCCCTCCGACCCCGACATTGAGCGTGCCGCCGTCCGGGAGGGACAGTTGCCGTGCCAGATCTTCGCGAATCAGGCTGAAGGCGCCACCGGTGTCGATGGCGAACAGGAAGGTGCCTGCGTTGCCGATGCTGACCGGCATGACCACCCGGCTGCCGGCCAGTTGGATCGGCCCGACCAGCGGTCCGTCATCGGCGGAGGCAAGGGTGGGGGAGGCGGTGACGGCCAACGTCGCCCCCAGGGATGAGCAGAAGCGACGGCGGTGCATGCGGAACGGCCTTCCTGGCGGGTCGTGCATCTTTTCAGGATGGCGCCATTGTTCAGGAAGACAGGCCCGCCAGCAAGATATCCAGCGCCGCCGGTATCGGGGTGGGGCCGACTTTCTGTTCGGTCAGTTGCCCGTCGAGCATCAGCATGGCCAGGCCATGGACCTGCGCCCAGCATGCGGTTGCCTGTGCCGTCAGCGGAGAGTCGCGAAACACGCCGGTGCGTTGCCCGTCCTCCAGAAAACGCAGCAGGATACCGAAGGAGGTCATGGCCGCGTCATGCACCTCCGGGTCCGCTGCCTTGTCCGCGTCCATGCTGAACATCAGCCGATAAAGGCCCGGCTGCTCCTGCGCGAAGGCGATGCAGGCTTCGCCCGCCGCCAGAAAGCGTGTCCGGAACGGACGATCGGGCGGCGAGAGGGCGTTTTCCATGACGGCTGCCAGCCGTTCGAAGCCGATTTTCGCCAGTTGGCTCAACAGGGCGCCCTTGTCGCGGAAATGCTTGTAGGGGGCGCCGTGGCTGACGCCGGCCTGTCGCGCGACCTCGCGCAGGGTGAAGGTCCAGTGCTGGTCGGTGGCCAGCATGGCCAGCGCGGTTTCGACCAATACCCGGTGCAGGTCGCCATGGTGATAGGGGCGGCCATCGGTTTCACGCATGCGCGAGCCCTATGTAGACAGGAGAAACATTTGATTGACGTGCGGCGGAGGCCGGGCGTATCTGGGGAAAGGACATGATCTTCCGTAAAATATGGAGGCCGCGATGGCCGTCAATGCGTCGTCCGATGCCCGCCAGGCCGCCCTGTCGCGGATGCTGGAGCATCAGCGTGCGGCATTCCTGCGCGATGGTCCACCGGACCTGCGACAGCGCCGGGAGGATCTGCGCCGCCTGAAAGATGCGGTCGTGCGGCGGCGCGGCGAAATCGTTCACGCCCTGGACACGGATTTCGGGCGCAGGTCGGCGCGCGAGACGACGATTGCGGAACTGTTGCCGCTGGTTCGGGCGATCGACATGATGTCCCGGCGGCTGCGGCGCTGGATGAAGCCGGAGCGGCACCGGGTTTCGCCCTATTTCCTGTTCGGGCGTGCCTGGATCATGCGCCAGCCGGTCGGTGTCGTGGGTATTGTCGCGCCGTGGAACTATCCGTTCTCGCTGGCGCTGCTCCCGCTCGCGACCGCCATTGCCGCCGGCAATCGGGCCATGATCAAGCCATCGGAGATGACGCCGGCCACGGCGGCGGTGATCGGCCGGATTGTGGAAGCCATATTTCCGCCGGAACAGGTGGCGGTGGTGACGGGCGATGCGGATGTCGGCGCGCTGTTCACCGCCCTGCCGTTCGACCACCTGCTGTTTACCGGCAGCACGGCAGTGGGGCGCAAGGTCGCGGTGGCGGCGGGACATAACCTGACGCCGGTCACGCTGGAGTTGGGCGGCAAGTCGCCGGTCGTTATCGAACCCGGCTTTGCGGCGGCGCGGGCGGCGGCGCATATCGCATTCGGCAAGTTGATCAACGCGGGCCAGACCTGCATCGCGCCGGATTACGTGCTGGTGCAGGAAAAAGACAGGGAAGCCTTTGTCGCCGCCTGCGGCAAGGCAATGGAAAACCTCTATCCCGCCGGGTTCGGTGCCTCGCCCGATTATACGGCGGTGCTGAACAGGCACCATTACGAGCGTCTCCGGCATCTGGTGCGCGACGCCGACGAACGGGGCGCGCGTATCGTCACGCTGGGGAGCGACGGGCCGCGCCCCGACGAGGACGGGCAGGAGGACAGTCACGGGGACGGTCTCGGGAACGGTCACGGGGACAGTCTGGTGATGCCGCCCGTCCTGCTGCTGGACGTGACGCCGGAAATGGCGGTGATGCAGGAGGAGATCTTCGGCCCCGTGCTGCCGGTGCTGACCTATCGCACCCTGGACGAGGTGATCGCCTTCATCAACGCCCGCCCTCGGCCGCTGGCCCTGTATTATTTCGGCACCCAGCCGGCGATGCAGGCGCGCGTGCTGGACCGCACGGTGTCCGGCGGCGTCACGGTCAACGGGACATTGCTGCATTATGCGCAGGAGGATCTGCCGTTCGGCGGTGTGGGGGCCAGCGGGATCGGCGCGTATCATGGGCGGACGGGCTTCCTGGCCATGACGCATGCGCGGGCGATCTACCGGCAGGGGCGGTGCAACGCCACGACGATTCTGCGCCCGCCCTTCAGCCGGCTGACCGATATCGTCATCCGTTTCCTTCTCCGCTGAGGCGGCGGAGCGCGGGGAATAGGAGACGGGTCAGATGACGTATTCGATATGCTCCTTCAGGCGATGATCCGGCAGGCCGGTCAGATCTTTCCCGATGGTTCCGATGAGTTTGCGTCCGGCCTCCGGCCCGAGGTGGCTGACGATTTCCGCATTGCTGTGCGCGGGCGCGATGACCAGGAGCCGCGCATAGGCATGGTTGCGTTCGTTTATCTGTCCGGCAACGAATTTCGAAAATGACGCCTTTTCCAGCCGGTGGCGGTCATGGCGCGGATTGAGCGCATGATGGGCGGTCGAGCCGGTATGGTAGCTTGCACCCGGTGCGTCGTCTCCCAGGTCGGAGGTGCGCTGATGCGCTGATGCGCGGATATCGCGTCGAAGGAGGCGACGGTGTGCAGTGCATGGTCTTCGGCCGGTTGTACGAACCGCGCATGCTCGCCATCCGCCACGACGATCAGGATACCGTTCCGGTCTGCCATTTTTCCGATCCTTATGGAAAGTGGATCTCGGGCGTTTTCCCTCGGACATGCTGGCGGGCGGGTCGGGAAACAATCCTCCTCCGGACTCTGTGATCGGGCAGGGACGCAGGCTGCCGCGCGGCCGGCGGGTGTCAGGCGAACTTATGCCGCGCACCGATGTTAAGCGTGCTCGCGCGGCAGACGATCGTTTATCGAGGGCACGGCATGACCTGGTCCATCCCGATCGGCAGGTTCGGCGGCACGACGGTCCGCCTGCACGTCACCTTCCTGCTTTTTCTGGCATGGATCGGCGCGGCTTATGCCATGCGGTCCGGCATGCGGGCGGCGATCGACGGCGTTCTGCTGATCACGGCCGTGTTCGCCTGCGTCGTGCTGCATGAATTCGGTCATGTGATCGCCGCGCGGCATTACGGCGTGGCGACGCGGGACATCACGCTTCTGCCGATCGGCGGTGTCGCCCGCATGGCGCGCATTCCCGAACAGCCGACCCAGGAACTGGTGATCGCGCTCGCGGGGCCGGCGGTGAATCTGGTCATCGCGGCCATCCTTTATGCCGTCACGCAGACCGCGCCCCATCTTTCCGCCGCCGACCTCCAGGGCCAGGGCGTCGGCATGCTGTCCCGGTTGTCGAGCATCAACCTGTTCCTGGCCGTGTTCAATCTGATCCCGGCTTTTCCCATGGATGGCGGGCGGGTCCTGCGCGCCTTGCTCACCTATCGGATGGATCATGCGCGGGCGACCCAGCTTGCCGCATCGGTCGGGCAGGGGATTGCCTTTCTGTTCGGACTTCTCGGGCTGCTGGGCAATCCGCTGCTGCTGTTCATCGCGCTGTTCGTCTATCTGGGGGCCGCGACCGAAGCGCAGGGGGCGCTGTTCCGGCAATTGGCGCACGGCATGATCGTGGCGGATGTCATGACCACGCATCTGGAAACCCTGTCACCCGACAGCCGGATCGACGAAGCGGCACTGAGGATGATCCATACGCCCCAGCAGGAATTTCCGGTCGTCGACGGGCAGGGCAAGCTGTGTGGCCTGCTGACGCATGCGGCCATCCTGCGGACGATGCATGAAGGCAAGGCCGACGCGGCGGTCGGGGATATCATGATCCCCGATATTGCCTGCCTGCACCCCTACCAGACGGCGGACGACGCATTGCGCCTGCTGGAGGAAAGCCAGGTGCCGGCGATTGGCGTGAAGGATGGACAGGGACGGTTCGTCGGCCTGATTTCCCGGGCGAATATCGGCGAAGTCATGACGATCCATGTGCTGCGTGACAGGAACCGGCCGCCATCGGCCCTGCCCCTGTCACGATAGCGCGCCTTACGATAGCGCGCCGGCCCGGCCGCCCCGTCGCCGGGAGACCGGGCCGTGCATCATGGCCTGTCCTGTCAGGCATGTTTGACGGGAATGATCGTTTCGCTCTTCTGGGCTTCCGGGGTCTTGGGCAGGGTGATCGTCAGCAGCCCGTTATCGAACGTGGCATCAATCTTCGTCGCATCGACCCCGTCGGGGATCGGCAGCGATCTCATGAACGAGCCGAAGCGACGTTCCGAGTAATGATAGTTCTTCCGTTCGTCCTCGCGCCGCTCGCATTTCTCGCCACGAATGCTCAGCACCCCTCCGGAGACCTTAATCTCGATGTCTTTTTCATCTATTCCCGGAAGTTCGGCGACGACGTCATAGGCGTTGTCCTTCTCCACCATGGAGATCGCGGGAACGACATCGAACGTGTCGTCGCGCGGCCAGAGACGGTCGAGGCCCGGCACGCGGCCAACGGGACGCCGCCATACGGCTGAACGGAAATCGTCGAAGAGGCGATCGAATTCCCACCGCAGCGTATCCAGCGTCGAACTGGACGGTGAACGCGCCGCAGGGGCATTCGTCGTCGTCTCCGTTTTTTCCCTGGTTTTTTCGATGTTTGCCATGGTCGTTTTCCTGTTCGCGGTTTTCCTGTTCCCAGGTGGCCCGGCCCCCAATGGGGCCGGGCTTATGACTGAACTGGTCCCGGATGCGGGATGCTCAAGGGGCGTTTCTTAAAAAAATCATGATTGGATCTGATGGAAATCAGAGGGGGATGGAATCGCTGCCGGCCCCGCCCGTCATGTGCCCGGGACGCAGGTCGCGGGCCTGCGCAAGCAGCCGGATCACGTCGGCGTCCTCTACCTGCGGAAAGTCCCGGTAACAGGCACCGACGGCAAAAAAAGGTTGCGGCTGTGACAGGCAGACGATGCGATCGCACTCGGTACGCAGCGTTGCGATACTGTCGGCTGGGGCCACGGGTACGGCCAGGACCAGACGCGCCGGATGATTTTTCCGCACGGCGCGAAGGGCCGCCCGCATCGTGCCGCCGGTCGCGATCCCGTCATCGACCACGATCACGACGCGCCCGGTTACCGGAACGGGCTGCCGGTCCGGCGCATACAGCCGACGTTGCCGGTCGATTTCGGCGCGCTGGCGATCCACGATGGTTCCGATCGTTTCGGTACTTATTCCCGCGTCCCGCACATAGGCGTCATCCAGCACGATCTGCGGGTCGGCTCCGTCCACGATTGCACCGAAGCCATATTCCTCCTGACCGGGGCTGCCGATCTTGCGGACGAACAGCAGGTCCATTTCCGCACCGAGCATCCGCGCGACCTCGAACGCCACCGGCACGCCGCCGCGCGGCAGCGCCAGAACCAGCGGATGGACGGAGGCCAGAGATAAAAGAGCCGTGCCCAGCGCCTGGCCGGCCTCCTGCCTGTTCCTGAAGAGGATGGCGTGATCCGTTGGCATGGCACCCTCCCGCAGGGGTTCCGCCTCTTCATGCAGGGCGGTGACGGGTCGATGCCCGTGCGTCCTGCGGGTGCGGACCTGCGCCACGCCAGTGGAGGTGGGATACGTGATCACCTCATGCAGCAGGGGCGGCTTTCACGAAATGGCGAGAATGGGTCGCGGCGCGCCCTCAACCGTTTTGCAAGGCACGTGCCGGAGGCTGGCGGGCCGCCTGGAGAGTCTGGGCAACGACCGTCGCGTATCCGATCAGGACCGCGCCGGCCGTCGCCGTCACGAACGGCCAGGGCGTCAGGGCGATGCGCTGATCGAAGCTGCTCAGCCATGTCCGCATCACTATCCAGGCGATCGGCCATGCGATCAGGTTTGCCAGCAGCACCGGGCGCAGGAAATGGTCCACCAGCAGGAGCAGTATGTTTCCGCTATGCGCGCCGAGCACCTTGCGGATTCCGATTTCGTGCCGCCGGCGCGAGACCGTGAAGAGAGAAAGCCCATAGAGGCCGAGCGCGGCGATACCAACCGCGACGCCGGCCCCCATACCGAAGAGAAGGCCGTGCGCGCGGTCGCTCCGGCTGTCCTGCGCCAGGATGTCCGAGACCGTCTCGGCTGCGAAGGGCACGTCGGGCACGGCGGCGATCCATGCGGCATGGAGGCGCGCGATCATGTCCGGGGCGGAGACGCCGGAGAAGCGCACATGCATGGCGACCGCCGTTCTGGCCCGATCGCCGGGCCGCAGTCCGTAGAACAGCAGGGGATGGACATGTTCGTGCGGGCCGTTGAGCCGCAGGTTGTCGATCACGCCGATTACACGCAGGGCCGGTGCCGCGTCTTCCTCGCGCACCAGTCGGCCGATCGCTGCCTGCGGGCTGCCGATTCCCAGTTGCTCTACCGCCGCGCGGCTGAGGACGACGCTGCGGACGGTGGGCTGCAAACGGTGCGTTTCGCGCAGATCTTCGCCTCGCTGCGGGTCGAACCATCTGCCGGCCAGCACTGTCAGCCCGTAGAGATCGGCATAGCCGGGTGTGGCGAAACCCCAGTTGAGGGTGGCACCGTTTTCCGGTGTCGTATCGAGGCTGAACGTATCGCCGTTGGTCACGAAATGCGGATAGATATCGGAGCGCTCGACACCCGTGACGCCGGGGACCGTGGCCAGGGCACGGCGCAAGACGTCCTGGCGATCGACCAGACTGTCATCGGCGGCGGAGGTGACGACGATCAGGCCCTCGGTCGCGATGCCACGGGCCATCATGCGGACGAAACGCGCCTGATCGGTCATGACCCGCGTGCATATGGCGAGCCCGATCGCGAAACCGAATTGCAGTGTCACGAGGAGCGCATGCAGCCGGGCGCCCATGCGTCCTCCGGCGGGCATGCGGCTTGCCGCCAGGACGGGGGCCGGTGCGTAGGCCGAGAGGATCATGGCCGGATAGAAACCGGCGCCAGCGCCCAATGCCGGCACGACGGCGAGACACAGCGTTCCGCAGAAGACGGGATCGAGCGTGAGTTGCCAGCCGCTGAGCGTGCCGATGACGTGGAGCGCCATCTCGCACAGCGCCAGTCCGCAGAAGGTCGCGACCGCCGTCAGGATCATCGCTTCCGCCATGAAGTGCCGGACCAGCGACGCCCGGGTCGCGCCCAGGACTTTGCGGACCGCGACTTCGCGCGCCCGCAGGGACGCGCAGGCGGTCGTGAGGTTGATATGGTTGATGCCGGCCGTGCCCAGGGCTACCAGGCCGACGACGCCGAGGATCGTGACCAGGGCGCGGCTGATCGTACCCGTGCCGATCGTGGCATCGCGGAAATGGATCTGGCGGAAGGGGACCGGCACCAGTCCGCCATCCCCCATATCGTCGCGAATGGTCTGCACGCTGTTCGCGCCCGGATGGCGCGCCATGTAATGGCGCAACCCCGCGCGAATCGATGGCAGGGCGCCAGCATCGGGTATGCGGACGAACAGCGGCCCCCATGTCGAACCCCAGTGCGTGACGGCCTGCCAGCCCGCGGCCTCTGACGGAAGCCGCATGATGATTCCGAAATGATAGGTCGCATTCCGGGGCGGGTCGGCAAAGACGAGCGTGACGACAAACGGTCTGGCATCCTGTGCGATGCGCATCGTGCGGCCGACCGCATGGATGGTTCCGAAATATTTGAGAGCGAGACTTGCGGGAATGGCGATGTTGGCGGGCTCTGCCAACGCGGAACGGCGATCGCCGTTGAGTGCACGCAGCCTGAAGAAGGAGAAGAAATCGGGATCGACGAAACTGGTGTCCTCCTGTTCGACCCGCGCGCCCGCATGTACCGGTTGCGACTGGGGCACCAGTCGCAGGGTTTCGGTGATGGCCGGAAAATCCTGACGCAGAAACGGTACCGCGACAAAGCTGGCACCGGCGATTTCTTCGGGCGCGCGACCGGGGAGCGTCCAGGTCTGGTCGAGCCGGTAGAGGCTGCTGGTTTCGGGCAGGTCGGCATCATAGTCCGCCTCGTAGCGCACGATCAGCGCCATCGTCAGGAAGATCGCAATGCCGAGCGAGAGACTGGCAAGATTGATCGCCGTGTAGAGCCGATGCCGCGCAAGCCCACGCAGAAGAGGGGAGATCATGCTGTCGCTCCGATACCAGACTGTCCGGGCAGACAGTCTGACATGAAACGAAATTTCACGCATTTATTTGGAATAAAACGAAATTTTTGGGTTCTATCCGTGCGGGGTGTCCGTATCCGGACAGTGGGAGATACCGCCATGGGCGCCAAGCCCGAGCCTGCGGGGCGACAGGGCCACGAGATGTGGAAGAGGCGCGTGGGATCGTCGGCCCGATTTCGGGAAGGTGCGTTTCGCACGCCCGGATCAAGAGACAGGATTATGAAGTAAGGCTTGTCGTCAGCCAATCGAAACTTCCGCCTCCCGGTCGGGAGGCGGAAGCCCGGCTGCATCAAAATGTTGTTAAGTGAGGGCTTTAGCCG
>NZ_JBDNXE010000020.1:0-40947 GCF_047721585.1 Gluconacetobacter sp. | reverse complement strand
ACACGCACTGGTTCATGAGCCTTGACGACGCCCGGGCAAAAATGGAGGCTTGGCGCCAGGACTACAACGAGGTCCGCCCACACAGCGCCATCGGCAACAAACCCCCGATATCGCTGCTGAACGGCTCTCCGGCGGATCTACCGGTGGAGCCTTGAACCCGGAAGTTTCCAGTTCACGCTGGCTCAAAGTCGGGGAGCACTTCAGCAACGCACAGACCCTAACTTAAATCTGAGGGCATGTCGGGGGCAGGGTCAACAACCGCCAAGACCGTTTCACTTTGGTAGCTGATTGGTTCGGTATGATTTCAATTTTCGTCAACCCACTGATCCGTCCAATGAATCTGAACGGCAGTGACATCGATATCCTGTTTCTCGTCTATGAAGACGCAGGTCTCCGCAAAATCAATATCCTGCGGCAAGCTGAAGTAGTGTTCGAGGATCAAACCTTTTACTGGCTGGATATTTTCAAGTTCATAGGTGGACCATAGCACCTTCCCCGAGTCAGATGTCACACGTAAGGCTATCACCATCGGAGAGTTAGCTCGCGGAATACGAATTTCGCCAAATAGGCGAATAACATAGTTGCCGGCCTTCAGGGAGATGTAAGGGCCGTAAATAAGCGTTCCCGCTTTCCCGGTGGAGCAGATGGAGATTGCATCTTTCAGGCCAATGTCAGTTTTTAGGCGTGGATGGGCAGCCGGGAAGTAATAGCCAGGCCCATCGAGTGGCCAATCAATCGTCCGGCCACTAACGGCCTCATCCACTTCGCGTGTAATATCCACCATGCGGGCACGGAAATTAGGAGCGCGAGAACGGAGATGCTGGCGAATAAAAGGGCCATGATTGACGAAACTCTCGTTTGCACGCTCGAACAAAAATGCGTAGCCGATCTCTAATTCTGTGACATAACGCTTCAGGATCAAATGCAACATCAACTGATCTTCTGGAATGCTCTTTCCCCAGATTGCTGCGTTGTCAAACTCTGACTCAGAAATTGCCTCGACAGCATTCCAATAGTCGAGAACAAGCTTCCTTCCATAGGTATGGGATAGGTTGATAGCAAATCCCCCAGCGTTGATATGATAGGGAACTGCATGATCTCCTGCGAAGATGCCGGCGTAACTATGTTTGTCATCAAGATAGTGTCTCAGGTCAAAGCTCGTATCTCCGATCATTGCGTCGGCATCTACATAGAAAATCCAACCCGTGACCCCACGATCAAGAAGTTCCTTCAGCATATAGATGCGATTGTAAGTTGCCTGCCATGGCATATGCCCGCGCTTAACCCCGACATAGCTCTCGTATCGAAATCCATTTTCAATACAGTAATTCCTGACAGTCCGGGATGTCTGGATCATCATGTCATAATAAAAGATGGCATCTGAAGTTTGTATGAACGTAATTGGTATCATAGGAACCTCTTAGGAATTGATCGCCGCAACGGGCAGATCTGACACCCGAGCCGTCGGAAAGGGGTGCCCCTTTGTGATGATAGCGTCCAGGGTCCGTAGCAGGGCCGCCGGATCGTCGCGCAGGCAATAAGCGATTCCGCTCCATCCGATAAAGAGCCCACGGGCATCGACACTTGGATAGGGACCTCTGGCCAGCAGATTGACAGTCACCAAGCCATCCACACCCACACGTCCCGTGAATCTGAAGAACGTGGGATGTTCCGAAAGTTCGATCGTTTCATTCCCGCATCCAGCATCCACAATGGCCAAAATCCCGATATTTGACGACGGTGCGTGATGCAGTTTCAGGAATAACTCGATAAAAACGCCCTCTTTCAGATCTGAAAGGAACGTGATCGTCGAGCGACGCTTAGCCGACCAGACTCCCCAATGTTCCGGAAGGTGCCACCCCTCGGTACGGGAAGCACGGAAAGTGATCATTGCGGCGTTACGACGCCCCAGGCTCAGGATGTCATGGTCGCCGCCAAAGATCACTTTTTCCGCAGGCAAATAGAAGTTCGGATGACACGGCGTTTCCTGCAACGCATCGTTATAATGTACGACGGCGGCATAAAATTCGCTACAAAACTGATCCCAGGTCTTGGGCTTGAACTGTTGGCAAATCTCAGTCTGCCATTGCGCCAGATCTTCTCGATCCGCGATAACCTGGCGAATGATGGGATAGCTCGCTTCCCAGTCAAACGGGTCAATATATCGTACGAAGCGCCCACCAACTTCCGGCATTGAAGTCGTATTCGATGCGATACACGGCTTTCCGTAAGCGAGGCTCTCGCCGATAGGTAAGCCGAACCCTTCGGCAAAACTGGGGTAAACCGTAAACAGGCAATGACGGTATAAATATTCCAGATCAATGTCCGAAATACCATTGAAGATAAACAGCCAGTCTCCAATATACCCTTTATCTTCGATATATTTACGAAATTCTTCGATTTGCCAACCCCATTTACCAACAAAGACAAGCTTTGGTGCAGCCTCTCCAAATTCCTCGCGAAGCTTTTCCCAGCATTCAACAAGAAGTTCGTAATTTTTTCTGATTTCTATCGTGGATACCGCCAATACATATTCGAATTTCTCCATATCTACAACATCGCGACTATAAATTCTTGACGTTTTTCTTGCCTTCTTCAATTCCGTGGGCAGCAAAATAGGCTGCACGGGCAGGTTATAATTCTTCAGTTTTTGAATATAGTCTTGCACATCGTCAGCAACGTACTGAGAATTTGTAAGAACAAAATCAGAAACATCTAAAACATCGCAGAATTTTATATTAAATCGCTCTGTTGCATCTTCAGCGACATACTTTGGCATCCGAATCTGAAGTAGGTCATGAATGAACAGGCCAAATCGCATCCCTTTTTTTCGAAAATGCAGCACAAGATCGTAATCTGAACAAATCCAAAAAGCGCCAGCCATGACGAGAATATCGCCCTTCGAGGGACGGACCTCTTCCCGCCCGTCATAGACTTCTCGGATGAGGGTCTCAACTTTTTCGCGATCGATGACCGGGTCATCAAACGCCTCGACCAGTTTCAACAAGGAAGGCGTCCGGGCGGCCAACATACGCAGGCGATCATATTCCGGTATAACCGGAACGATACGGTACAGCGGCGTATCGAAATGCTTGATGAACAGACAAAGATTAGCTATAACCCTTTGAATACCACTGAGGCTGTTATTATGCTGGACGTAGACCATAAAGTCGGTCACGTCGAGCCAGATTGTACAGATCGCTCCCGCTTGCACGGTTACCGGTACGTTAGCGAACGCGAGGCCGCCCAGTCTTTCGATTTCAAGTTTCGCATCGGCGTGGGAAGGCTCCAGGCCGAGCGCCTTGTGATACGAGAACAACGCGTCAGCCTGATGCCCCATGAGTTTAAGGAGATGCCCGCGCTGGAGATGGACATCCGCGTTGTCAGGCTTGATTTTCACCGCAGCGTCATAGGCACGCATCGCTTCGTCGAAAGCCTGTGCTTCCTTGAGACAATTGCCCCACTGCACGATATAACCAAACGTCTTCCGGCTGAGGCCGTAACGGTCCAGATATTCCTTGTAGAGAGACGCTGCCTTTTCCCACTCTCTCGCGTCCCTTGCGCTCGCGGCTGCAAGAGCAAGCGTTTTTCTTTCAGGAGAAAAAAAAATTGCCATAATTATTCGATCCTGCTTGTTGTTCGGTTGTCGCTAGGTTGAGCGGTTGGGCGCGACGCTAACCCCGACGAGGACCTGCCGTCCAGCGCCAGCGGAGGAATTTTGTTCGCCTATTAATAAGAATAGGAGGAGATATCGTCGGTGCCGAAGTTCAAGATAGCTCTTCATCTCCTCGCTTTCAGCACTCTCAGCCCCTTGGGGAGCCAGGCAGCAGAGCCAGAACCATCGGTCATGACCGCACAGCCAAGCGACATGGCGGAGGCTATCCAGACACGAATCACGGCTCTCTGCGCAGGCAGCGGAGGTAGCCTGCTACTACGGGCTGGCATTTATCATTTGACAAAGCCCATTAGCGTCCCATGCGCGATCGCGATTCGCGGGGAAGGATGGCAGGAAGCTCCCCACGAGGCTGTGCCCAAGGGAACATGGCTAAGCGTCGAACAGGTCGAGGCGCCCGCCATCACTTTCATCTCGGCTGCGGCTAAAGGTGCCTCAATCGAAAGCGTTGCCTTTGTCGAGCCAGGCCAGACCGTAAGGCCGGACGCTCACGGCGGCTGGGCGCCACAGGCGTTTCCCCCCGTAATCGTCCTACGTAACGTGGAGGGTTTCACCTATCTCCATAATCTCTATATGCACGGCGTTTCACGCGGGATCGAGAGTAGTAACGGCGGCAGGACGACGATCGACGGACTTTACGGCCAGTTTTTTGACAACGCCATCACCCTCGATTCCGAGATGGACGTGTCGCGCATTAATAATGTACATTCGTGGCCTTATATCTCCGGCGAACCACCAATTATGGCGTACCAGCAGACCCATCTCGAAACGATCATTCTCGGTCGCGTGGATGGTGCGTTCATCGACAATATATTTACCTACGGCGCGGAGGCAGGTCTGCGTTTCATTTCCGGCGTGGGCCGCAATCCCGGCGTCGCGACTGGAATCCAAATCGGCAAGCTGGGATGTGACAGCGTAGCCCATTGCCTGCGGGTGGACGCAGTCGGAGTCACCGCCATGGTCGACGAGATGCGGCAGTTCGGGCAAGAGGGAACTTCGTCAGGTCATCCTTTGCCGGGGGCAGACGCAGTACTCGTCAACGGGGAGATATCGCTACTTGCCGGCCAAGTTGAGGCACGGATGATCGACAAATCATTCCTGACTGTCACGAGTCGTACGCAGTGCAGCAATATTCGAATTGCCAATGCCTTTATCGACTTCTCGGCATCCCAAAACTCAAATCCGGTTCCTGTCGCGGCGGTCGCTTGCGGGCCTCATGGCGAAACCAACGAGATCCTCTTCGGAACAAAACCGGCCCTTGTCCTGAAGGCTGCCCGATGAACCGAACGGCTCCTTCTTCACTGGCAGCCACGGCAATTGTCACCTCGGTCGAACCCTCGCCTTATCGAACCACGCACGACCACACACCTCATCTTCCGTATTACAATGGATCATCCAATCTCGAATGGATTTAACAATCCGCCTAGCCTGAAACACAACGCTCCCGCGCAAGGCACCATCTTAGATAGTCGCCAGAACATGGTCCGCCATAGCGTCATAACCGTCACGAGCAAGCACGTTACCAACATATGCTTTCCCGAAAAATTTATACGCTACGATCATATTTTTCTTTTATTAGAAACCTAAAGTAATCTTATAAATCAAAAAAGTCAAATTGGTATGACGACCGACGATATGATTCGCTATCGGCAGAACCGAGTCATTTGGACCACATGCTCATACATACAAACTGTGAAAATCTACATTTTTCCATTTTATGCCTATTCAATGCAATCCCTTTTGATTAGGATACTAAAGAGTTATGCCAATGGAGCAGAAGCTCGTAGATGAAAACGCCTAATTATACACCCAATGTAGCCATCAATCCTCGAACAGTCGTCCCGGTTATCCTGTCCGGCGGATCGGGCAGCCGCCTTTGGCCGGTATCGCGCGGAAGTTTTCCGAAACAATTCTGGCCTTTACTTTCAGATAAAACGCTATTGCAGGAAACAGCTCTTCGTGGCGAGCAGCCCGGATTTGGGCGCCCGGTCATCGTGTGCAATGCGGATCATCGTTTCATTATCGCTGAACAGTTACGTGAAGTGGGCATCACCGATGCCCGCATTGTGCTGGAGCCGATGGGGCGAAATTCCGCGCCTGCGATCGCCGCTGCCGCGCTTTTGATCGCGGAGGAAAACCCAGAGGCAGTCATGTGGGTCATGGCGGCGGATGCCGCGATCAAGGACCAATCGGCCTTGAATGCCGCACTCGCCGTGGCAGTCGATGCTGCCCGTCAGGATTATATCGTTACCTTCGGCATGAAGCCAACAAAGCCGGAAACTGGCTACGGCTATATCGAGCGCGGCAGTGAACTCGCCGAGGTGCCCGGCGCCTATCGTGCCGCGAAGTTCATGGAAAAGCCGGACCGAGAGCAGGCGGCGGAATTAATCCGCGACGAACGTTATCTGTGGAATTCCGGCATGTTCGTAGCCCGTGCCAGCACCCTGCTCAAAGAAATCGAGGCGTTCGAGCCACTGGTTTATTCCTCGGTCAGGAATGCAGTCTCGGAGCGGACAACCGATTCGGACTTCGTGCGTCTTTCCGTGGAGCATTTCGCCCAATCTCCCGACATTTCAATTGACTATGCCGTTGCCGAACGCACCAAAAAAGCAGCGGTCGTGCCTGGGGATTTCGGCTGGTCGGATATCGGTAGTTGGGATGCCCTGTGGGAACTGACCCCGAAAGACGCGGACGGCAACGCAACCTCGGGAGATGTTTTTCTCGATGGCGCAAAGAATTGCTATGTCCGGTCAGACGGCATCGTCGCGACAGTCACGGGCGTCGAAGATCTGATCGTCGTGGTGACGAAGGACGCCGTTATGGTGTCGCATCGCGACCGGGCGCAGGACGTGAAGAAGATGGTCGCCCGCCTCACGGCAGCCGGGCGTCCCGAGGCACTCAGCCATAATCGGGTTTATCGGCCCTGGGGCTTCTATGAAAGCCTGATCCAGGGTGATCGCTTCCAGGTCAAGCGCATCTCGGTCGATCCCGGCCAGAAGCTTTCGCTCCAGAAGCACTTCCACCGTGCCGAGCATTGGGTTGTGGTCGCCGGCACCGCTATGGTTACCCGCGATGCCGACCTGATCATGGTGCGCGAGAATGAAAGCGTCTATCTGCCGCTCGGTGCCGTCCATCGCCTGGAAAATCCCGGCCGGATTCCGTTGACGCTGATCGAGGTCCAGTCCGGCCCCTATCTGGGTGAAGACGATATCGTGCGCATCGAAGACGTCTACGCCCGGGCATAACGTCGTCTGAATGGATGCGGGCCTGTTGGCACGGATGCCGCCAATAGGTCCGCTCCACAGATGGGTCGAACTCTCGCCTCACACCAACGTTGCCATGAACATACATGGCGCAAGCCGTAAGCGACGCCTATTTCGAGAGAAATACGCCCAAGGATGGCTGCGTAGATGCAAGGGTCGGGGGCGCACCACCACTCGCCGCCAATATCTGGTCAATAAGACACTGGGTGAGATCTGCGCGTAGGCTTTTATGTGAGCCTTCTCGAGTTCCCCCGTTCGCGTCCATCGACTCACCCCGTTCCGGGCATACTGCTTCGGTACCAATGCGCCACGCCACCTGAAGTCTGGCCGAAAACGTGGGCTGCTAAGCGAGAGTGCCGCGCAGCGGTACGGCCATTCGAAGCACGAAGCGGAAGCGGCCTTGATGGGGCTGGGTGCACCGGATCGCCGGTGAGCCGCGTTTTCCGGTCAGCCCCACAAGTCGGAGACCATCGACGTCGCACCGCTGGCAACTTGCCCGTCCATATTCGCGTCACATCCGACATGAAGTCTCTTCCACCGGGCAGAGACGTCAACAGCGTCAATTTTCAAGAGGGACAACGGATAGGTACATTTCCCGTAACCGTTCTTCGTATTTTTTCATATCGAAACATGCGGCCTGCCCTGGTCCCCGTTCTCTCAGGCTGGCGCGCAGTACATCGTTGCTGTCGAGTTCCTCGATCCCCGCACAGATAGAAGACGGGTCATATGCATCGACAAACAAGGCCGCTTCTCCAGCGACTTCGGGCAATGCCCCTTCGCGCGAGGTCATCACCGGCGTTCCCCAGGACAGAGCTTCCAGCACGGGCAGCCCAAAACCTTCAGAGAGCGACGGAAAAAGAACCGCGCGTGCTCCACGGATCAATGCGCCGAGAAGCGGCGCAGGCAGATATTCCAGTTTCTGAATACGTCCTGCTGCGATCCCGCGCTCCAGAAAGCGAAGCTCGTCATCCGCCTTCCAACTCATGGCCCCGACAATGACGAGTTTGCGCTCTGTCCGTGCCATAAGGAATGCTTCGATCAGACGGCCGATATTTTTCTTCGGCTCCAGAGAGCCAAAAAACAAAAAGAACTCCCCCGGCTGCAATCCGAACAATTCCATGATTTCTCGATTAATCCCCTCTTCACGCAAAGCATCAATCGACGTATTCGGCTCGAATGACTGATATGTATTATGTAGTCGACTTTCCACCTCTGGAAAAAACGACAAAATTTCCTTTCTGGACGCCTCAGACACAGTGCAAATCGCATCTGCGCTCTGCACGATCTTGCTGATCAATTCAAAATGGAATTTTTTGTTGTCAAGCGTCGTCTGGGGCAGTCTCAGTGGCACAAGGTCGTGAATAGTATAGATATTTCGCGCGCCTTTGATCCGGATCGGCAGAGGATAGGTCCAGTGCATGATCGCCGGAGGTTGGGGAACGGAGATCGTCATGAAACGACCCGTCGAGCGAAAGTGCCGACCAGCAACGTCATAGAGATTCTGCACATTCAACACCCGGTCGAACGCCGGCAACCTTTGAGCAAATCCACGCGCCTCGACCCGACCACTCATGGGTACCTCGACCGCTTTAGGCGCCCCCGTAACCTTATCGGCTACGAAATTCCGTACCCAACGCGGGATGATGGATTTGGAAGCCTTCTTCGTCGCGGTCTGACCCAGAATATCGAAGAACATGACTTCGCGCAGAGCGGCTGACATGTGAGGCGAAATGTCCATGCCATAGACGACATCCACGGTACACCCCATCGCCTTGAGGCAATGCGTCAGTGTCCGCGCATAGGTTGCAATGCCCGTTCCACGCGGGAGCGCCAGATTGAACCCATCCACACCGACATGAAGAGGAAAATCTCGAGCCAACATTGCCTCACAAAAAAGAAGTCTCACGAATTAAACAATTGAATCTACAAAAAATCGTCTGCTGTCAAAAACAGTGGGGCGGCCCCACGTTTCTCAGCAAATCGTCACGCACAGACAATCTCTCTCGCCGCGCCATAGATATGGTAGAGTGAACTGGCCGGCATATGGTCCACCATCGGGACCAGCCCCTCATCAAGACGATCAATCCATCCACCAGCAAGTTGCGCAGGCGCATAGCGCGCAAAAAAAAGCTCACTGATGGAAGACAGCAGCGCCTCTCCTCCCTCCCCTGCCTCCTTGCGGCGCCGACAGAGCAGGCGCAGAAGTTCGGTCTGTGGCCAGATGCGTGTTGAATGCGCGGACACCACGCCGTCCTCCGTCATGGCGTCATAGACAAGGCCCGTATCTGGCGCGCACCCTTCTGTGCTTCCGAAGGCAAACAACCGTTCGGCCATTGCATGCAGATGGTCCTCCGCCTGCGTGCCAGGTGCCAGCCTGCGATATTCGCCCAGTAACCATGCCCATTCGAACAGATGCCCTGGCTCGACGCGATTACGTCCCGCTGGCTCAAGCGGGACCCAGGCTGCATCGAATTCCTCAAGCACCGCGCCTGAACGGGGATCCATGAACCGACAAGATGCCAGGGTCACCAGACGCTCCGCCTGATCAAGATAAAAACCCTCCTCTGTTGCCTCGAACAAGGCCAGACAGGCTTCCAGCAGGTGCATGTGCGGATTCTGGCGACGTACGGCATTTGTCGAGGGCACACAGTCGCGGAAACCCTCATCCAAGGCAAATAATTGCCAGATTTCCTCCGCCGTTTCACGGGCAATCCGCCGATAGCGCGGGGCACCGGTCAGGCGGTAGGCCCAGGCATAGGCGAACAGGATGAAGGCATGGGCGTAAAGATCACGCACGCCGCTGGCTGGCGTGCCATCCGGCGCCAGCGAGAAGACCCAGCCCGTCCCACCATCAGCGTGTCGGTACAGTCGCTCGACGGTATCCAGGCAAAGCAATGCATGATCAAGCGCCGGGGCCGAATGATCGTACAGCCCGTCCAACCCTGCCCGGCAGTAGACCGCGACCTGCCGCGCCTGCACCATCAACCTGAGTTGAGGCAATGGAGCAGCCGTGCCACTCCATGTCAGCCGCTCATGATAAAGCCGTCGCCGAGGGTCGAATCCGCGCTCGCTCCATAAGGGCAAGGCCTGGGTCACCAGCCATTCATGCCACCTTGCCACGAGTGCATACGGCAACGGTGCATCATTCTCTGCCCGCCTGCTCATGGAGCGCACCTCGATCTTCCCGCCCCGGGCGTTTTCCGGCGTCCCAAAACGAGATTCGTGAGCACGATCATCTTTCCGCAGGAATTTAACGGAACCCTTTATTACAAGCGGGCAGTCGACGCCATGGACGATCACATCGCAACCCACGGTCGCGGCGTTCACGACACCTTCACACGCCGCAGACGATCGCACGGGGTTCGGGCCAGGGCAGACCCAGGAATGGCCCCGGCATGACGAAGGCGATCCAGGGGCGCCGATCGCCCCCACACTCTGTGGTTAGATGGCATCACCTAATCACATGAAGACGGTCTCAAAACAGAAAAACAGATGGCCCTCTCCGCGAGGGCCAGACCCGCATGCGCCAAAAAGCCTTTCCGACGCTACACAAGCAGACAATCAGGAGGCGCGCAGCCCCCCTTCCGGATCGAGACGATACCCACCGCCCTCGGTCACCAGCAGCGACGCATTCGTCGGATCGGGTTCGATTTTCTGCCGCAGCCGGTAGATGTGCGTTTCCAGCGTATGGGTGGTGACTGCCGCGTTATAACCCCACACCTCGTTCAGTAGAACCTGACGAGGCACCGGGCGCGTACCGGCACGATAGAGGAACTTCAGGATCGCCGCTTCCTTCTCCGTCAGGCGGATGCGGCGGTTGCGGGCAGGCTCCTGCAACAGCTTGGCCGAGGGACGGAAGACATAAGGCCCGATCGAGAAAACAGCATCCTCGCTGTTTTCGAAGATGCGCATCTGAGCACGCAGGCGGGCCAGTAGCTCGGCGATGCGGAACGGCTTGGCGACATAGTCGTTCGCGCCGGCATCAAGCCCGCGCACCACGTCCGTCTCTTCGTCGGAACCGGTCAGGATGATGATCGGTATCCGCTTTCCCTGCCGCCGCAGCTCGGCACAGAAATCGCGACCGTCGCCGTCGGGCAGAGACACATCCAGAATGATGGCATCGAATCGGGCGCCGGGTGCGTTCAGCTTTTCCCAGGCATCGGCCACCGATTCGGCCTCGATCGCCTGGAATTCTCCCTCCAGCTGCAATTGTTCGACGAGCATATGACGTAACGTCTGATCGTCATCCACTATCAGAATGGGACGCGCACCTGCCATCGAACCCTCTTTATTTTGACCAAACCCCATTCACGCGGGGCCTGCATCCTTATCCTATATCATTCCCGGGATGGAAACGGCAGCATCCGGGTCAGCCGACATGACACCATACTCACCATTCCGGTCACGTCGCCATATCCAGACCACAGGCCCGACAGTTTAGAACCGATTCAGAGCAAAAAGCGATCCAGGTTGGAGCGATTCATGATACGCACGTTACTAAAAACGAATACAGGGCACGGTGCACGTCTGCATTGCATGGGCGAGGAAATTCCGGCCGTCATCGGTGCCGCCGGCGTCCGCGTCCACAAGCAGGAAGGCGATCATGCCACGCCGGCCGGCCTGCTGACGCTACGGCGGATTCTCTATCGCGCGGACCGGGTCTCGGCACCCGTCAGTTCTCTTCCCATCGAACCGCTGGCACCCAATGACGGCTGGTGCGACGACCCCACCCATGCAGACTATAACCGCCCTGTGACACTGCCACACCCCGCCCGCCATGAGCGCATGTGGCGTGATGACGACGTTTACAATATCGTGATCGTCCTGGGCTACAACGATTCGCCGCCGGTCCCCGACCGTGGATCGGCGATTTTCCTGCACCTGCAATCGCCTGACCGGAAACCGACCGAAGGCTGCATCGCCCTGACCGAGGCCGATTTGCGCCGCCTGCTGGCGGCCGGCCTCTCGGAAATCGAGGTCCTTGCGCCCACCTGAAGGCACCTCGCCGCGGGCATGTCACTTATGAATCGGGTTGAAAATGCGGGCTGGCGAGCGATCACCGCCCGCACGCATTCCCGACCGCATTCCTATGCCTGCCCGGTCTGTTCCGGCGGTGCCGGCGGCTCCATGACCACGCCGATGTCCCCGGCCATCGGTTCCACCGGCGTTGCGTCCTCGGCCGAACAGACCAGGATCGCGCTCCCCTTGCGTATGGTCATGATCATCAGGCGGTTCCCGTCAGCCGAACCCGACGGCGCGGCGGGCGCGCTGCCCGAGGGTGCCGAAACGGGAGGCATGGCGCGAAAACGCCATCCGCGTTCGAACAAGGTTTCAAACAGAGTGAAATTCCACGCCGGCTCCCCCATGACCCGCCCGCGCGAATCGCGGCTCAACCCGCGATACAGATCCAGCCGGGCCACGCCGGGACTGACCTGAAACACGCGCTGGCGCCCGAAATCGGGGGCCAGCCGGGCGCAGACCAGTCCGTTATAGATCGCATCCGGCGTGGCGGCGATCAGGTAGTCGGCCGGGCGTTCCTCCAGGCTCTCCATCCCTTCGTCGGACAGCAACTCGGCCCGCAGGGTCGGAATGCCCGCCCGCGCCGCCGCCGCCAGCGCGCCGGCGTAGGTATCCACCAGCACAACCGGGCAGCCCAGACGATGCACCACCCCCGCCAGGTCGGTGGACCAGGCACTCGCGCCCACGATCGCCAGCGTGGGATCGTCCGACAGGGTCAGGCGCAGGGCACGGGCAATCGGACGCAGGGAAAAACCATGCAGGATCATGGTCGTTGCGATCAGGGCGAACACACCGGGCATCACCAGGTCCGCGCTGGGATAACCGGCATCGCGCAGTTGCAGTCCGGCGGCTCCCGCCACGGCGGCGGCGACGATACCGCGCGGCGCGATCCAGCCGACGAACAGCCGTTCCTGCCACGTCAGGCCCGAACGCATGGTGGACAGCAGGATGCCGACCGGCCGCACCACGAACAATACCGTCAGGGTCATGGCCACGATCGGCAGCGACAGGCGGGCCAGCACCTCGCGATGCAGGTCGGCCGTCAGCATGACGAACAGGCAGGACACGACCAGCACGCCCAGCGATTCCTTGATGCGCCGCAGTTCGCTCATGCCCAGCACGTGCAGGTTCGCCAGCGCCATGCCGAAGACGGTAGCCGCCATCAGCCCCGCACCTTCCATGAAGAAATTGCAGATGGCGAACACGCTCATCGCCAGGGTCAGGATGATGGGAATCCGCAGAATTTCCGGGATCAGGTCACGCCGGGACATAAACCGCACCAGCACCGCCGGAAAGACGCCGCAACACAGCCCCATCATGGTGGCGAACAGCAGGTGCGGTATGATTTCCGCAACGAACATTCCGGAATGCCGGTTGCCCTGAATCATCAGGAATTCCAGCACAAACGTCGCCAGAATGGCCCCGACCGGGTCGTTCAGGATCGCCTCCCACCGCAGGAAGGCCGCCACGCGGGGGCGCAGCTTGGTATGGCGCAGCAGCGGCAGGACCACGGTAGGCCCGGTGACCACGATGATGGCGCCGAACAGCCAGGACGCGCCCCAATGGAGATGCCCGACAAAATGGGCCGCCAGACTCCCCAGGACCAGATTGATCGGCAGCGCCACCACCGTCAGGCGAAGCACCCCCTCGCCCGCGGCGCGCCACTGGCGGAAATCCAGCCCCAGCCCGCCCTCGAACACGATGAAGGCAACGGCCAGAGAGACCATCGGATGGAAATAGCGCCCGATCGTCTCCGACGGATGCAGCAGGTTCAGTCCGGGACCATAGATCAGCCCCAGAGTGAACAGCAGGACGATAGCAGGCAGGCGAAACCGCCACGCAATCCACTGGGCACCAATACCGCCGCCCAGAACGCACAAGATCCCGATGGCCAGATTTTCCTGCATACACCTATCCCGGACTATTGGTTCGAAGAACCGCAGGGTACCAGAATATGTCGTGCTGCGTGAGCAGGATAGAACGCCGCATGGACGCGGCGCCGAAATTCAGGCGACCCGTTCCAGAATGGCCGCGAAAAAGCCGTCCGTGCCGTGGCGCAGGGGCGACAGTGCGATCATCCCGTCCTGCGCCAGATCGGGGGGCAGGCCGCAGCCGGGTTCGGGTCCGGCACGCCGAAACTGCGGCGACGACGCCAGAAACGACGCGATCCGGTCCTGATTTTCCTCGCGCAGTACCGAACAGGTGGCGTAGATCAGCCTCCCGCCCGGCCGGACCAGCGTGGCGGCGGTCGAGAGGATCTCGGCCTGCCTGGCCGTCAGTTCTTCCAGATCCCGTTCCGTCAGGCGCAGCCGCGCGTCCGGATTACGGCGCCAGGTGCCGGTTCCGGTGCAGGGCGCATCGACCAGCACCCGATCGAAACTGCCGGCCCGCCGCCGTGCCCAGCGATCGCCCGGTACCAGCAGATGCCGTTCCGCGTTATGCACCCCTGCCCGGCGCAACCGGCGCACCGCCCCCTCCAGCCTGGGCTCGGAGACATCGCACGCCACGATGTGGCCGCGATTCTCCATGGTCATGGCCATGCCCAGCGTCTTGCCGGCGGCACCCGCGCAGTAATCCAGCACGCGCATACCCGGCCGCGCATCGGCCGCCGCCACGACGATCTGGCTTCCTTCGTCCTGAATTTCCACCAGACCCGCCTTGAAGGCCGCCGTCGCCGTCACCGGCTGGCGCCCCGGTACGCGCAATCCCCATGGAGAGAGGGTCGTCTCCTCGGCGTGGATACCCCCTTCCGCCAGCAGGCGCGCCGCTTCCTGGCGCGTCGTCTTCAGCAGATTGACCCGCAGATCCAGCGTTGCCTCACCCGCCAGGGCGGAAACCTCGGCCTCCAGCGCGGTACCGAAGGTTTCCGCCAGCCGGGGCAGCAACCAGTCCGGCACTTCCAGCCGGACCGCCTGCGGCATTGCGGGATCGGCCAGCGCCTGGCCGCGCAGTCGCGCCGCCAGTTCCTGCTCGCCCGCTGTCAGCGGCGCCGGCCCGTAACGGTCGCCCGCAAACAGAATCCCCGGCGCCTCACCCGGCCGGGGCAGCAATTGCATCGCGGCGATCAGGCGCGTGCGGGGCGTGGCCGGCACGCCCGCCTGCTCCAACCACCAGCCGAGATGGCGCCAGTGCCGCAGCACGGCCCAGACCCGCTCGGACACCGCGCGGCGATCCCCACCGCCGATATAGCGGCGCTCGCGAAAGAAGGCGTTGGCAACGGCGTCGGCGGGACGACGCGGCGTCGCCTCCATCTCCGACAGCAGATCAATGGCGGCAGCAAGCCGCGCGCTGGGCGTCATAGTCGTCCTGTCAGTCGGAGATGGCGATCAGGGTTGGAGTCAGTCGCGCCGATAATTCGGCGCCTCGCGCGTGATCGCCACGTCATGGACATGGCTCTCGCGCAGGCCCGCCCCCGTAATCCGGCGGAAGCGCGCACGCACCTGAAGATCGGCGACCGTTGCCGAGCCGGTATAGCCCATGCCGGCCCGCAGCCCGCCGACGAGCTGATGCACCACGGCATCCATCCCGCCCTTGAAGGCCACGCGCCCTTCGATCCCCTCGGGGACCATCTTGTGGGTTTCCTTGATTTCCTGCTGGAAATAGCGGTCGGCCGAACCGCGCGCCATGGCGCCGAGGCTGCCCATGCCGCGATAGGATTTATACGACCGCCCTTCATACAGGAACACCTCACCCGGCGCTTCGGCGGTGCCGGCCAGCAGCGAGCCGACCATCACCACATCGGCCCCGGCGCCGATCGCCTTGACGATATCGCCCGAGGTGCGGATGCCGCCATCGGCGATCACCGGAATATCGCGTTCATGGCACGCCACCGCCGTCTCCATCACCGCGGTAAACTGCGGCACGCCCACGCCGGCCACGACGCGGGTGGTGCAGATCGACCCCGGACCGATACCGACCTTCACGCAATCGGCGCCCGCCTCGATCAGGGCGATGGCCGCCTCGGGCGTCGCGACATTGCCGGCGACCACCTGGATTCGGTCGTCAAACGCCTTGACCCGCGCCACGGCCTCCATCACGCCGGCCGAATGACCATGCGCGGTGTCGACCACGACGACATCCACGCCAGCCTCGATCAGCGCACGGGCGCGGTTGAAACCATCCTCGCCCACGCCGGTCGCGGCCGCGCAGCGCAGGCGCCCCATCTCGTCCTTGTTGGCCAGCGGATAGAGCACCGCCTTTTCCATGTCCTTGACGGTGATCAGCCCGATGCAGCGATTCTCGTCATCGACCACCAGCAGCTTCTCGATCCGGCGGCGATGCAGAAGCTGGCGCGCCTCGTCCCGGCCCACATCGGCGCGAACGGTCACGAGATTGTCGCGCGTCATCAGTGCATCGACCCGCTGGTTCGGATCGGTGGCGAAGCGCACGTCGCGATTGGTCAGCACGCCCACCAGCCGCTTGGTCTCGCGCTCGATCACCGGCAGGCCACTGATGCCATGACGGGTCATGATGGCGTTGACGTCCGCCAGGGTCTGGTCCGGCCACACGGTCACCGGATTGACGACCATGCCCGATTCGTAGCGCTTCACACGCCGCACATGCTCGGCCTGTTCGTCGATCGTGAGGTTCTTGTGGATTACGCCCATGCCGCCCTGCTGGGCCATGGCGATGGCCATCGCATCCTCGGTCACCGTATCCATCGCCGCGGAGATCAGCGGAATGTTCAGGCCGATCCGGCGCGTCAGCCGGCTGCCGGTGGATGTCTGTCCCGGCAGCACCCGCGATTCCGCGGGAACAACCAGAACATCGTCGAATGCCAGGGCCTCGCGAATGCGCTCTTCGACACGAAACACGGAAAGCGGATGGCTGGGGGAAGACATCGTGCTGGAACCTCATCTACCGTTGCAGGGGTCCCAGAGCCTCGGGTACCCGACCGTTGGCGCTTCCACATAAGATGCGAATCGGATCGTGGCAAGAAAAAGGAGAGCAGAAGCGGCATGACAGCGAACAGAACCGTCTATCTGGCCGGCGATCTGGTCTTCCGCCCCGGCGCGGTCGCCATTTTCGACCGGTTGCGCGCGCTATGCCGGGAGGCTGGGCTGGAGGGCCTCGCCCCTTTTGACGGCCAGGCCGGCATCGAATCGCTGCCGCCGGGGCTGGACACGATCCTCAAGATCGTAACCGCCGACCGCGCCCTGATGGATCGCTGCGCCGGCGGCATCTTCTGCCTCGACCCCTTCCGCCGATCCGCGGACATGGACCCAGGGACAGCGGTGGAAATCGGCTATATGATGGCACAGGGAAAGCCCCTCGCCGGCTACACCACCGACGGTCGCCCCTATCCCGAGAAAGTCGCCGCCTACCGAATCGCGGCATGGAACGACACCCTGCGCCCGCGCATCACCCCGGATGCGCCGGTCGGATCGGGGGCGATGGAAGACGCGGACGGCATTCTCGCCCATTCGGACGGTATGGTGCAGAACGGCATGACCGAGGGCTTCATCCGCCTCTCCGGCGGCACGGTCGCCGTGCATGATGATTTCTACCAGGCTTTCGCCATCGCCGCCGCCGATCTGGCGCGTCGCCTGCCCTGACGGGCAGGCAGCCGCCCGTTACCGGTGGTTGGCGCAGGCGACCGCCCGCGCCCACACTCCGGCCCGCACCGCCGGCAGATCGGTGGTGCTCAACGGGTGGCCGCGCTGGGTGCGGACCTCCTCCGCCGTGAAAGGCCGCGTGCCAGCCGGCGTGCTGCGACCACCGAGGTCGAACAGGACGAAATTCATCACCTGCGCCATCAGCGCGTCATCGCGGATCAGCGACATCGAAACGCCGGGCACCGTGAGCAGATACGCCCGTCCCTCCGGTGTGCAGCTCAACGTGCCGATTCGGTCCCGCAGGGTCGGAATATAGGTCTGTCCCGACAGCCCCTCGATCCCGTGGCAACCGCCGCATTTTTCCAGATAGGTGGTACGCACCTGGTCCAGCGCCAGCGCGGCCCGGCCCGACAGCATGGGGCCAACCAGGGCGGCAATCATCAGGGCCGCCCCCGTGAGGCGGGCAAGACGCCCGCGTGACCCGGAGATCATTTGAACCCTCAGCCTGCCAGACAAGCGTGCCTCGCAGCGAAAAGCCCGGCATGTATTTTCAGGCATCGGAGTCGTGCGGCCCTCATCGCCGCCAACATCGCGGCGCGGGACATGCGCGTCGAATCGTAGCCGACGCGCATGTCCGGTCAGTTTCTTACGGCAGCGGATGCGCCGCGTTGAGGTCTTTCCGCGCCGCCGCAACGGCGGACGAAGACATCGGCGCCGCACGCGCGGCCGCCACATCGGCTGCGGAAACAACCGGCGCCGGCTTGGTGCCGCCCAGCGACGACAGATAGGTCAGAATCGCGGCGACATCGTCATCGGACAGGCTTTTGAAGCTGGGCATGAAACCGACATAGGTCGCACCAGCAACGTCGATCGAACCGGCCAGACCGTTCATCAGCACTTCGGTCACGTATTTCTTGCCTTCGGGCGTCGAAACGATCTTGTCGATTCGGTTCGCAAGCGGCGGAAACTGGCCCGGCGCGCCGACTCCGCCCCCCTGGTGGCAGATGCCGCAATTGGCACCGTACAGCGCTTGGCCATCCGGCGCGGCGAAAGCCGGGCTCGCGGCGCCCAGAAACAGGGCCAGGGTAAGAATCTTCTTCATTCGGCAGTTCCCACAATTACGGCAGTCGAACAATTATAAAGCAACGAACCGGTACCGAAACACCAGATGATGTCGTTATTGGCCTGCGGACGATAAGTCGGCAGATCACCATCCATGCCCAGGCAGTTCTGTTCGTTGCAGGCATCCTGCCCGCAGCAATCGCGATAGGCGATCAGGTACGAGCGGCGGTCCTGCGGGTTGAAACACGTCCCGATCCACGAGGTCGGCGACGGATGCGTTCCCGGTGGGCAGCTATGAACCCCGCCGCCGCAGGTGGTGCACAGATTGCCGTCGATGGCGCAATAGCGCCAGTAATCGCACTTCGTGTTGTCCTTCACCTGCGCCTTCGCCGCGAAGGGCGACGGCGCGGTGGGAGCCGCCGCGCGGGCATCGCGCCGCCAGACCGGCAACAGCGGAAAAGCCGGAATCGCGGCGGCCCACCCACCCAGCCGGGCAAGCGCGCTCCGGCGGGAGGACCGGCCGGCGAGATAGCGGGCGAGCCGTTCGGCCATCGTGTCGAGGCCGTTCCGCGCCACGCCGACGGCCCCCCTGTTTTCAGGATTGGGCATATCGTTTCTCCGTCACGCGGGGCCTCATTCTCCGGGGGCAACCGTAAAGATCAGCGCATCGCCCAATGCCCCGATCTTGCGCACGGGCTTGCCGTCGGCACCGTCCAGCACCACCAGGTCGCCGGCCTCGTCCGTCAGCATGATGCGCGACTGCGCATCCTGGGTCACGCCGACCATCATGCTGTGGGCTGCCAGCGGGATACGCCGCACCAGCCGGTGCGTCTTCAGATCCAGTTCCCACAATTCGGACCCGGCTTCCTTGTGCGTCCAGAAAGTCCCCTTGTGCATCAGCACGAACAGATGCGAATCGCGCGCCCGCAGCGCCGCGAGCTGCCATCCGCCCGGCCGCCACGTCACCTCGAACGGGGCACGGGCATCCGATGCCGCCTTCAGGCCGGCGGCTTCCTGGATCGACCAGGGTTTGGCCACGCTGGATTGCGTACCCAGAGTCGTCTCGTAGATCAGGCCACTGTAGGAAATGAACCAGACATGGCCATTGGCCCCGACCTCCGGACTATGTTCGAAGACCGGATCGCGATCGGGCACGAAAAACGGCGGAGTCCGCGTCAGGGTCGGCTTGCCCTTCGCGTCCATCTGCACGTTCGCCAGAGACCCGTCGCCGCAGATCGACGAAAATCCGGCATTGCCCCACGGATAAACCAGCCCGCACCCCGGCACGTCCACCGTCCGCACGACCGATTTCAGGGCGGTGTCATAGACATGGACCGCATTGGTCGGGCTGGAATCGTAGACATAAACATAATGTCCATCCGCACCGATCGCCATGTCCGGCTTCTTCGGCGTAATCAGCGCGCGCCCCGGCAGGTCGATATCCGCGACCATTTCCAGCGTGCGCGGATCATAGGCCGCCAGCATGTCGTGACGCTTGCCGCGATTGCCACGTTCCCACGTCGTCTCGGCAACATAGAACGCCTTGCCCGCCGGGTCGGCCACCATGTTGGCGTTATAGGCCGCCTGCACCATTCCCAGCAGCCGGCCGGTATCGAGGTCCACGACATAGACCCGCCCGTCCTTGCTGTGGCGATAGACTCCATCCTCGACCAGGACCCGATGCGGGCCGCCGGGCGGCAGGGTGACGACGTCACTTTCCTCCGTCTGCAGGATCGGTTCGGCGGCATGCGCCGGCGTAAACGTCGAGACCGCCGTCAAAACGGTGGCGGCCAGCAGGGAGCGCGCAATCCGCCGCGCAACGCGACACCGCCGCTCAGTCAACATGCGACCGTCGGACCCACGAAGGACATATCATCTTCATCCCGCCAACCCTGTTGTTCGCCACACCATCCTCCGAATCGCGATTCGGAAGCACGGAAGCGGAGCGCGCTTGCCGCCTGATTTGATGTTCTTTCGATACAAATTTTTCGCCTGGAGGGCTAGTCTTCCCCTTTCGAAAAACCGCAAGTGCATTTCAGTTTTTCTGACACCAATGAAACATTGGTATGCGTTTCACGGGAAAACGGACATATTTGTATGTTTAAAAAAAAACACGCGCCCGCGTCATTATCGGCGCGTGTCTTTCCATGCCCCGCTATTGGGCCGGCCCGGCGGTATGGGTCGCAAGGACCGTCCCCGTCTGGTCATCCACCTCATTCAGCACCACACCATACCCCCACAGCGCGGCGAGGTAATCGAGCGTCTGGCGCGCATCGCGGGCCTGAAGCAACTGGCCGGCCCGGGTGCGATGCTCCAGCTTCAGGGTGCGGTCGCCCAGCAGGTCCACGTCGACAATCTCGATCTCGGTATAGAACGTGCCGGGATCGTAGACGCGCGCCAGACTGCGACGGATTTCCCGATACCCGGCCTCGTCATGAATGGCATCGACCAGCAGATAAGGCTGGGCTGTGTCATCGCTGAGACGGAACATGCGGAAATCGCGGATCACCCTGGGCGAGAGAAATTGCTGGATGAAGCTCTCATCCCGATATTCCGCCCAGGCATGCCGCAGCGTGCCGATCGCATTCCCATTGCCAGCGATGTCGGGGAACCACGCCCGGTCCTCGGCGGTCGGCTCGGTGCAGATGCGCACGATATCGGTCATCATCGCATAACCCAGCGCATAGGGGTTGAAAGACGCCCCTCCCCCCATGTCGAAACCCGGCTGGTTGATCACGTTCGACGTCGAATGGATGACCTCCAGATAGGCCGCATCGTCGATCCGCCCCAACTCGTGCAACCGCCGCATGATGTAGACATGCACCCAGGTCGCGCAGCCCTCGTTCATCATCTTCACCTGGGGCTGCGGATAGAAATATTGCGCGATCATCCGCACGATACGAATGATCTCCCGCTCCCAAGGGGCCAAGCGCGGCGCATTCTTTTCCAGGAAATAGAGCAGGTTTTCCTCGGGCAGCCCCAGCAGGCGACGCGCATCCCCTCCTTCGGCCGCCCCGTCGGCGCCACCGGCCTCGGTGGGAAGCGTCCGCCACAGATCGTTGAAGATGCTGTCCTCATAGGCCCGTCGCTCTTTCGCGCGCTGCTGCTCGGCCTTCAGGTCGAGCTTGCGGGCGCCGGAATGGCGATTGACCCCCTGGTTCTGCAAGGCGTGAGCGGCATCCAGCACCCGCTCCACCGCCCGCTGGCCGTGCCGCTCCTCGCAGCGGGCGATGTAGCCCCGCGCGAATTCCAGATAATCCAGAATGTCGGACGGGTCCGTCCATTCCCGGAACAGCCTGTTATTGCGGAAAAAATGATTATGGCCGAACGCCGCATGCGCGATCACCAGCGCCTGCATCGTCGCCGAATTCTCCTCCATCAGGTAGCTGATGCAAGGATCGGAATTGATGACGACCTCATAGGCCAGCCCCATCAGCCCGCGCCGATAGGCATTCTCGTGCCCGATGAAGCGCTTGCCGAACGACCAGTGCTTGTAGCCCACCGGCATGCCGTGCGCGGTGTAGACATCCAGCATCTGCTCGGACGTGATGATCTCCACGCGGTTGGTATAGGTTTCCAACCCCAGTTCGCCACGAGCGATTTCCTCGATCGCGTCGTAGCAATCGCGGATGGTCTGGAAATTCCAGTCATTGCCCGAATAAAGCAGCCCCCCGGACCGCGCCGGCGTGCCGCCTCCTGATATGATCTGATCCATCAAGCCTCCGCCGTATCGCGCTGACGGGAAAACAGGTCGCGGAAAACCGGGAAAATCTCCTTGCGGTCGCCCACCTGGCGGATCGCGAGATGATCGTTCTCATCGGCGATGGCGCGATAACTGCGCCACAGGTCGGTCTCGCCACGGATCACCGCCCCAGAGCCCGTGATTTCGATATAGGCATAATACTGCACCGCCGGCAGGATATCGTCCCGCAGCAGGCTGGCCGTCCGCGTGGTATCGGACGACGCATTGTCGCCGTCGGACGCCTGGGCGACATAGATGTTCCAGTTCGCCGACGGAAAACGCTCCCGCTGGATGGTGCGCATCAGTTCCAGCGCCGACGAGACGATGGTGCCGCCGGTGCGCGGATCGTGGAAGAACGTATCCTCATCCACCTCCTCGGCACTCTCGGCATGGCGGATGAAGACGATTTCGACCTTCTTGTACCGCCGCTCCAGAAACACATGCAGCAGCAGGAAGAACTGCTTCGCCAGATCCTTCATCCGTTCGGTCATCGAGCCCGAAACGTCCATGATGCAGAACATCACCGCCCGCGTCGCCGGCTGCGGCATGATGGTGTAGCGCCGGAACCGCAGATCGACCGGATCGACCCACGGAATCCGCGCCAGCCGCTGGCGCAGCATCCCGCGCCGCTCGCGCAGGCCCTCAAGTTCCTCCAGTTCCTCGGGCGAAGCCGGACGCAGGGCTTCCAGCGCCGCGATCCGTTCCTCCACCTCCAGCAACTCGGCCGGCTTGGGCCGCCCCAGTCCCAGGCGCCGCGCGATCGAGCGCCGCATCGTACGCCCCAGATCCAGATGCGACGGCGCGCCTTCATTACTGAGGCCCGAGCGGGCAGGCACGCCATTTTCGGTGGTCGAGATCTCGCGCTTGAGCAGGTCGGGCAATTCCAGATCGTCGAAAAACAGATCGAGGAACTCGTCCCTGCTCAGCACGAAGCGGAAGGAATCCTCACCGCCCCCCTGCTCGCCAGCCTGCCCGGCCCCAGACCCCTGGCCGCCACCGCCGCCCGGAGGACGTTGCAGCCGGTCGCCGCGCGAAAATTCGCGGTTTCCGGTCAGCACGATCTCGCGCGTGCCCTCGGAGAAGACGCGATGCAGCGAAGGTTCGTGCAGCGCATCCGCCGGGACCGAAATCGCGTTGCCCTGCCCCACTTCCCGGATCTTGCCGCGCGCCACCGCATCCCGCACGGCTGTCTGCACGGCCGAGCGGGCGCGTTGCAGCACCCGCCGCCGGTTCTCGAGATTTTTCCCATGGGGATTGGGACGTCTGTCAATGATATCCACTGGCCGGCACCATTCCCGTTCAGAGGCTGTTTCGAAAATAATGCTGATGCTGCGTCGATAGCGGGCCACCTGCGGCCGAACCCGCGCGGGCTGTCGCACCTCGCAGCGGAGCCGGCCTTGCCGGCCGGTCGCCGCGCGGTAAGGAAACCGCGCAGGACCAGCCGTCAGCGGCACCCTGGCAACAGCGCCTCAGGCGGATTGCTTCACCCGCATGTACCATTCAACGAGCCGGCGGACCTGACGTTCCGTATAACCGCGCGAGACCATCCGCTCGACGAACTCGTCATGCTTGCGCTCGGTCTCGCCGTCCTTCTTGGAGCCGAAACTGATCACCGGCAGCAGATCCTCGACCTGGCTGAACATCCGTTTCTCGATCACGTCGCGGATCTTCTCGTAGGAGGTCCAGGACGGGTTGCGCCCGCCATTGCCGGCCCGCGCGCGCAGCGAGAACTTCACCACCTCGTTCCGGAAATCCTTGGGGTTCGCGATCCCAGCGGGCTTCTCGATCTTGGTCAGTTCCGCGTTCAGCAACTCGCGATTGAGCATCTGCCCGGTATCGGGGTCCTTGAAATCCTGATCCTCGATCCAGGCATCGGCGTAATCCAGATAGCGGTCGAACAGGTTCTGGCCGTAATCGTTATAGCTCTCCAGATAGGCCTTCTGGATCTCGTGGCCCAGGAATTCGGCATACCGCCCCGCCAGTTCCGATTTCAGGGTCGCCAGATAATGCGCCTCGATATCCGCCGGAAACTGCTCGCGCCGCACCGCCTGTTCCAGCACATACATCAGATGCACCGGATCGGCGGAAATCTCGGCCGAATCATGGTTGAAGGTCGCGGACAGCACCTTGTAGGCGAAGCGCGTGGACACGCCATCCATCCCCTCATCCACCCCGGCGGCATCGCGATATTCCTGCATCGTGCGTGCCTTGGGGTCGGTCTCGCGGATGTTCTCGCCGTCATAGACCCGCATCTTGGCGAACTGGGTGGAGTTCGGATGAGGCTTCAGGCGCGACAGAACCGCGAAACGCGCCAGCATTTCCAATGTGTTGGGCGCGCAGGGCGCATTCGCCAGGCTGGAGGACTGCACCAGCTTCTCGTAAATCTTCGTCTCCTCCGCTACCCGCAGGCAATAAGGCACCTTGATGACGCAGACACGGTCCAGAAAGGCCTCGTTGGTGCGGTTGTTGCGGAAGGTCTGCCACTCCGCTTCGTTCGAATGGGCCAGGATCACGCCGGTAAAGGGAATGCTGCCGATATTCTCGGTGCCGACGTAATTGCCCTCCTGCGTCGCCGTCAGCAGCGGGTGCAGCATCTTGATCGGCGCCTTGAACATCTCGACGAACTCCAGCAGCCCCTGGTTCGCGCGGTTCAACCCGCCCGAGAAGCTGTAGGCATCGGGATCGTTCTGGCTGAAATGTTCGAGCTGCCGGATATCGACCTTGCCCACCAGCGCCGACACGTCCTGATTGTTGTCGTCGCCGGGTTCGGTCTTCGCGATCGCGATCTGGCGCAGGCGTGATGGATGGACCTTGATGACGGAAAAGCGCGACAGGTCGCCGTCGAACTCCTCCAGTCGCTTCAGCGCCCACGGGCTGGCGACACCGCCCAGCAGCCGGCGGGGAATGCCATATTGTTCCTCCAGCGCCGCGCCCATGCGGTCGGGGTCGAACAGGCCCAGCGGGCTTTCGAAGACGGGGCTGACATGCCGCCCGGCCTTCAGCACATAGATCGGCTCCTTCTCCATCAGGGCCTTCAGCCGCTCGCCCAGGGACGATTTGCCACCTCCGACGGGGCCGAGCAGATACAGAATCTGCTTGCGCTCCTCCAATCCCTGCGCCGCATGGCGGAAGAAGCCCACGATCTGCTCGATCGTCTCCTCCATGCCGTAGAAATCCGAGAAGGCCGGATAGATCCGCAGGGTACGGTTCATGAAGATGCGCGACAGGCGTGGATCGCGCGAGGTATCGACGCTCCTGGGTTCGCCGATCGCCTTCAGCATCCGCTCCGCCGCGGTTGCGTAGCAGGACGGATCGGTGCGGCAGGCTTCAAGATAGTCAGACAGGCTCATCTCGATTTCGCGACGCTGATCGCGCATCGCAGTCGCCAGAGAAAACACGTTGAAATCAGAAACCATCCTGGGGAGTCTCCGAACCGGCGCCAGAACCCGTCATTGCGTCTGGACGCCATGCACCATGGATAGGCATTGCCTCCGGGGAGCCGCCCCCGGAGCGGGAAGAACCGTCAGTTCCGTTCGGTCTGCAATCGGGTGGTCAATACACAATCCCCCTTGCTGTCTTGCCCATTTACAGGCAGATAGGCACGCTGCCGCCCCAGACAAGGGCGACTGGCAATGGTGGAATCGCAGTCATGTATCGCGCTGCGAAATCCCGGGTCGTCATCGCCGAGGCTATCGCTCCCCGCATTCGGGATTCAACCTAAATCGCGCGCGCTGCGTAAACACGCATCCGGACAGCAAGAGTTTTTCGAAACGATCCGACGCGTTGCGGCTACGCACGGCTCAGCGAAAAAGGCACCCGCAGACCGTCGAAGGCCGCCTCCACCCCCTCCGGCAGGTTGTCGCGCATCCAGGCCCAATCCATGTCGGTACCCATATGCGTCAGGATCATCCGGCGCGGCGCCACGCGCTCGCGCCACGCCAGCACCTGGTCCAGCCAGGCATGGGCATTGTGCGGGCCTGTTCGCTGGTAACAATCCACCAGCCAGGTCTCGACCCCCTCCAGAACGGCAAACGCCTCTTCGGACAGGTCCGCCACGTCGGTGGAATAGGCGATCGTCCCGCACCGCACACCCAAGGAGAGCGTGCGGCCATGAATCTGCTCGAACAATGTCAGACTCAGCCCCGCAACGTCGTATGTCTGGCCGGCATGCACCTCCCGCGACACCACGACCGGCCGATAGAAACCGGGCGGCACCCAAGGACGGAAAGCGTACGCAAACCGCGTTTCCAGCTCCGCCAGCACGGACGGCGTGGCCATGACCGGCAAAGGACGGCCGATCGCCCAGTTGATCGCCCGGACCTCGTCCAGTCCCGCGATATGGTCGGAATGGGCATGGGTGTAGAGAATCGCATCGAACCGGTCGATGCCCTGCGCCAGCAACTGCGCGCGCAGGTCGGGGCCGGTATCGATCAGCACCGCCCGCCCGTCATCACCCAGCAGCAGGACCGACGCCCGACTGCGTACATTGCGCGGTTCCGCAGGATCGCATAACCCCCAGTCGCCCCGGCCATCCGGCCCGCCGATCATCGGCACGCCGGCAGACCCGCCACATCCCAGGACGACCAATTCCATCGCTCAGGCCGCCCGGCTGAACAGGCGGTGGAAATTTTCCGTGGTCACATCCGCCAGTTGCTCGGGCGCCAGGCCATGTTCTTCGGCCAGGCGCAGCGCGGTATGGGCGACCAGAGCCGGTTCGTTGCGCTTGCCGCGACGCGGCACCGGCGCCAGGTAAGGCGAGTCGGTTTCGACCAGCAGCCGGTCCCTGGGAATATCGCGCGCAATCGCCCGCAGCGCGTCGGAGCGCGGAAAGGTCAGGATTCCCGAGAAGCTGATATACCCGCCCAGTTCCAGCGCCACCCGCGCCAGATCGGGGCCGGAAGAGAAGCAATGCAGCAGGAAACGGAACCGCCCATGCGCTTCCACCTCCTCACGCAGGATCGCCGCAACGTCCTCATCCGCCTCGCGCGCATGGATCACCAGCGGCAGGTCCATCCGCCGCGCCGCCGCGATATGCGCGCGGAAGCGCGCCTGCTGCAACGGACGCACGGCTTCGGCGCCATGGAAATAATCCAGACCGCTCTCCCCGATCCCGACCACACGCGGATCGTCGGCCAGCGCGATGATGCCGTCGGCATCGGTCACATCGCATTCCTCGACATGGTCGGGATGGGTGCCGACCGTGCACCACACCCGCACGTCCGGCCGGTCGAAGCGGGTCAGATCCTTCTGCTGCTGCGCCCGCGACAGGCGGGTGCCGATCGTCACCATCCCCTCCACCCCGGCCGCGCGCGCCCGGTCCAGCAGGTCCGGGATTTCATCATCGGTGAAATGGTCGAGATGACAGTGCGAATCGATCAGCCCGGTCGCGGCCCCGTTCATTGCGCCGCGTCCTCCACATAACGCGGGAAAACCCCCTGCGGCGCCGGAAGAACACGGCCCTCGGGCAGCGGCCGGTCCAGAGACGCGAAATCGCGCTCGTCCTCCGCCGCGCCCAACTGGGTCAGCATCGCGGCCATGCTGCCGGGCATGTAAGGCTGGAGCATGGTGCCGATCACGCGCAGCGCATCCACCAGCACGCGCAGCACCACCGCCATCCGCTCCGGGTCGGTCTTGCGCAGCGCCCAGGGAGCCTGATGGTCGATATAGGCGTTGCAGGCCCGGATCACCCGCCACACGTCCTCCAGCGCGTCGGTCAGCGCGTGGCGGTCGATATGGCCGTGCATCAGCGTGGGCAGCAGTACCGCCTGCGCCAGCAACGCATCATCGGCCTCGGTCCGCACGCCCTGCGCGGGCAGCACGCCGCCGCAATTGCGCGCCACCTGCGTCAAGGTCCGCTGGGCCAGATTGCCCAGATCGTTCGCCAGTTCGACATTCAGCCGATTGATGATGGCCCGCCGGCTGAGGTCGCTATCGCCGCCGAACGGCATTTCGCGCATCAGGAAGAATCGCACCGGATCAACGCCGAACTGCGCAACCAGGTCGCGCGGGTCCACGACGTTGCCCAGCGACTTGCTCATCTTCTCGCCCTCGATGGTCCACCAACCATGCGAGAACACGCAATCCGGCAGGTCCAGCCCGGCGGCCATCAGCAGCGCCGGCCAGTAGACCGCGTGGAAGCGGACGATATCCTTGCCGACCAGATGCAGGTTGGCGGGCCAGAACCCGGCGAGGAGATTGTCGGCATCGGGGAAGCCGATGGCCGACAGATAGTTGGCCAGCGCATCCACCCACACATACATCACATGGTCCGGATCGCCGGGCACCGGAATGCCCCAGCGGAAGCTGGTGCGGCTGATGGACAGGTCACGCAGCCCCTGCCGCACGAAACTGGCCACCTCATTGCGCCGCGACGCGGGCTCGATGAAGCCGGGCCGGGTCTCGTACAGTTCGAGCAGCCGATCGGCGAATTCCGAGAGTTTGAAGAAGTAGGACGGCTCGCGCACCCATTCGACCGGCGCCCCCGTCGGCGCCACCTTCGTGCCGTCCGGGCGGGTGACCAGTTCGTCCTCGTTATAGAAGCTCTCGTCGCGCAGCGCGTACCAGCCTTCGTAAGCGCCCAGATAGATATGTCCGTTCGCCGCGATCCGCTCCCACAATGCCTGGGCGCCGGCGATATGCCGGGGCTCCGTCGTGCGGATGAAATCATCGTACGAGACATTCATCACGTCGTACATCGCGCGGAAATCGGCCGAAACCTGATCGGCAAAAGCGATCGGCGCCACGCCGGCGGCCTGCGCCGCCTGCTCCACCTTCTGCCCATGCTCGTCGGTCCCGGTCAGGAAGAAGACCTCATCGCCCGCCAGCCGCTTGAAGCGCGCCATGATGTCGGCGGCGACGGAGGTATAGGCATGACCGATATGCGGCGCCCCGTTCACATAATAGATCGGTGTCGTGACGTAATAGCGCCCTGTCATCTTCCACTCACCAAAGTCAGGCCACTCAGCAGGGCCTGTTGTTTATCCAGATTGAACCGTTCCGTCTCGACCCGAAGGTCGGTCAGCCGACGCCACAACTCCGCCATGCGGCGCGCCGACAGCGATCCGTCCGCGTGATCTCCGCCGCGCCCCTCGCCCAAGGCAAGGGCGCGCGCATGCTTCGATATGGCATCACACAACAGATCGAAGAAGACCGGAAAGCCATTTTCCCGCTTCAGTACGCTCTCGGCGATCTCGTACATCGCCCCTTCATCCGGCGGCGTTTCGAGCACACGCGCCACCAGCCCGCCCAGCACGGCACCGTCTCCCGCCAGCAGCGCCAGGGCACGACCGGGCGACCCATGGGCCAGCGGCGCCACCCGCGCGATCTCTTCGGGCGCACTCTCCGCCGCCACGCGGGCCAGAACCTCGTGCATCCGTTCCGGCTGCAACGGTTCCAGCCGCAGCGTGCGGCACCGGCTGCGGATGGTCGGCAACAGGCGGCCCGGCGCCGCGCAGGTCAGGATCAGGATCGCGCGGGGCGGCGGCTCTTCGAGAATTTTCAGGATCGCATTGGCCGCGCTGCGATTCATGAAATCCGCGCCGTCCACGATCACCACGCGCCATCCGTCCTCGGCCGCCGTGCGGTGCAGAAACTGGCCGATCGGCCGCACGTCGTCCGCCACGATCTCGGCGCGCATCCGCTGACGTTTCTCGTCCATGCCACGGGCGATATAGAGCAGGTCGGCATGACTGCCGGCCGCGATCCGCCGCGCGGCGGTGCTGTCCGCCGCCGTCGCCTTCAGCAACACCCGCGCCATCCAGAAGGCGAAGCTCGCCTTGCCGATCCCTTCCGGGCCGGTCAGCAGCCAGGCATGATGCAGCCGCCCGGCACCCCATGCCTCCTCGAACGCGCGGCGGGCATCGTCATGCCCCACCGGCTCCGGGCCGTCGCGTGGCGCACTGCCCGCCATTCAGGCGGCTCCCGTCAGCCGCGCATCGACCAGTCGGGCAACCTCTTCCGCGATCGCCTCCGCCGGCCGGTCGGCGGCCAGGCACACGCAACGCCCCGGCCGCGCCTCGGCGATCGAGGCAAACCCCTCGGCCACGCGGGCATGGAACGCCTCATCCGCCGCTTCATAGCGGTCAGCCCGACCGCCCCGCGTATGCAGGCGCTGCAAGGCCCGCGCGCGCTCCAGCGTCAGCACCAGCGTCAGGTCCGGCGTCAGCCCGACCTGCCCGGTCAGCACCTCGATCAGCCCGATCGTCGCCGGGTCGCCCTGCCCGGTCCCGTATCCCTGATAAGCCATGGTCGAATCCGCGAACCGGTCGCAGATCACCACCGCGCCACGCGCCAGCGCCGGCCGGATCAGCCGGTCCACATGGTCGCATCGCGCCGCGAAATGGGCCAGAATCTCGGCACGCAGCGACAGGTCATGGCCGCCGAACAGCAGGAAGTCGCGCAACGCCTCGGCCCCCGGCGTGCCACCCGGCTCGCGCGTGCGCACCACATCATGGCCACCGGCCCGCAGATGCGCCTCCAGCAGCCCGACCTGGGTGGATTTCCCGGCCCCTTCGCCGCCCTCGAACGTAATGAACAGGCCCGGCACCGCGCTCAGTGCCGGCCCAGTTTCTGGCCCAGCACCGTCGAGGCACGCGCCAGCAGACCCAGCCTCGGCACGGCCTGCCCAGCCACGAGCTGCATCCTGATGTCCGGCAGGCCGGGATTCGTCAGCACCAGATCACCCAGCACCTGCCCCGCCGCCACCGGTGCCGCGACGGGCGCCTGATAATCCACCCCGATATGCACCCGGGTGCGCCACCCATGCGGCAGCGTCATCACCACATCGCGGGTCGCGACCAGCGGCACGGTCGGCTGGGTGCCCAGCCAGACGGCTGCCTGCTCCACCACGTCACCCCGACGGAACAGCGTCGCATTCTCGAAATTCGCGAACGCCCATTCCAGCAGCCGCTCGCCCTCATGGGCGCGCGCATTGCTCGACGGCATGCCGTTCAGCGCCAGCACCACGCGGTTGCCACCCCGATCGGCGCTGGCACACAGCCCGAACCCGCCGGCATCGGTGTGGCCGGTCTTCAGCCCGTCGGCCAGCCCCTTGTCCACCAGTACGTTGCGGTTGCCCTGCGATATCTTGTTGAAGCGGAAATCCTTCTCCGAGAAGAAGTGATAATATTCCGGAAAATCGCGGATCAGCCGCACCGCCACGGTCGCCACGTCGCGGGCGGACATATAGTGATTGTCGGCCGGCCAGCCGGTCGCATTCATGAAGTGCGAATTGGTCAGCCCGATCTTGCCCGCGGTTTCGTTCATCAGGGCGACGAACTGTTCCTCGGAGCCGGAAATACCTTCCGCCAGCACGATGCACGCATCGTTGCCGGACTGGATGACCATGCCCTGGATCAGATCCTGCACCGGAATGCTCTCACCGAGGGGCACGAACATCTTCGAACCCTGCATCCGCCAGGCCTTCTCGCTGACCGGGAGCGCCTGATCCAGCTTCAGCCGGCCCGATTTCAGCATGCCGAAGACGATATAGGCCGTCATCATCTTGGTCAGCGACGACGGCGGCATGCGTTCGTCGGCCGCCTTCTCCAGCAGCACCGTACCGGTCGTGACATCGACGATGCAGGCCCAGCGGGCGAGGGTATCGACCGGCCCGATCAGGCTGGCAGCCGGCGGCCCGGCGGGAGCCGTGGCCTGATCCGGGCCGGATTCATCGTCCGATTGCGCGGCCGACGGAGCACCGGCGGCGCCATGCGGATGATGCCGGCGCGGCGCGGCGGCCGCCAGAGAACCGGTAGCGGCCAACGAGGCCGTCCCGGCCAGAAGAAACCTTCGGGTTTGCACGTTCATCCTTATTCGACGACGATCCGGGCGCCGGTCATTCCGTCGCCCAAAAGCTGGTCCAGCGCCCTGTCCGCCCCGGCGACATTCGTGAATGGCCCCACATGGACCCTCCAGAGTGCCCGCCCGCGCTCCTGCACCGGGATCACCCGCCCACCGGTCCGCGCGGCGGCGACGTGAGCGTAACGCTGGGTGGAAAACGTTCCCGCATCGACCCACAACATGCCGCCCTGAACATATCCCTGCCGCACGTCAGGCGGCAGGTCGCGCATCAGGGCCGAGACATCGGTGGTCCCGACCGCACCAGCGGGCGCTGCGACGACCGTCCCGCCACTTCCCGGACGATCGAGCGATTCCGCGCGAATCTGGTCAACCGGCGCGGCCGAGACATCCAGATGCTGGCCGCCCGGCAACGCCTCGGCCAGTTGCTCGTTCTCGGCCTCGTGCCCGATGATCTCGACCTGCACCGGATTGGTACCAATCCCCAGCAGGGCCGCGACGCGGGGCGTCAGGCCGACCAGCCGTCCGCGTTCCTCCGGGCCACGATCGTTCAGGCGGATGGTCAGTTCCCGCCCGTTCTCCATATTGCGCACGGTCACGATCGCCGGCAGTTGCAGGGTGGCATGGCGGCCGGTCAGGGATTGCGGATCGTACTGCTCGCCGTCGGCGGTGATGTACGGCGTCTGGTCGGGGTCGGCCACCGCCAGCCCGGTCTGGCGATAGCCGAAATCCTCGCGCGGATATTGCCACACCCCGCCCATCTCATAGGGCGCGCCCACCACGTAGTGCGGGTGCGCGGGCGGCAGCGGCGGTTCGGCCCGATGACAGCTCGCCAGCCCCAGCACGGCCAGCGTCGCGGGCAGGGTACGGCACGCGCGCGTCACGTCACGTCGCGCCCCAGCAGCCCGACGGCCAGCGCGTAGAAATCCGAAGGATTATAGCGCCGGATGACGGAGAAGTTGCGATAGACCATGAAGGCTTCCCCCCCCGGCCCATCCGGGCGGATCACCGCCCCGCGAATATCGGCGCGCGAAAACGCCCGCCCATCCGCCCGGCGCACACCCTGCCCCATCCAGTCCTCCAGGGTACGGACATTGCCGCGCCCCAGTTCGGCTTGCGCCAGCGTCGCCGGCACCGTGATCTCCTGCCCCCAGGGCTCGCCGGCCACCCAGCCGCACCGGGCCAGATAATTGGCGATCGAGGCCATCACGTCGGGTTCGCTGTTCCAGATGTCCCGGCGGCCGTTACCGGTAAAATCGACGGCATACCGCAGATAGGCGCTGGGCATGAACTGGGGCTGCCCCATCGCGCCGGCATAGCTGCCCAGCATCGAATCGGGTGCGACATCCCCATGGTCGAGAATCCGCAACGCATTCATCAGTTCGCCCCGGAAGAACGACGCCCGCCGCCCGTCATAGGCCAGCGTGGCCAGCGCATCCGCGACATGGAACGACCCCATCCGCGTGCCATAGGCCGATTCCAGCCCCCATATCCCCACCAACGGCTGACGGTCGACATTGAAATGCCCGCTGACATCCGCCAGCAACGCGGCGCGACTGGCCGCCGCCGCGCGCCCGTCGGCAAGCTTCTTCGGTGTCAGCACCTTCTGGCGGTATTGCGCCCAGGTCAGGGTAAATTCGGGCTGGTGGCGATCCAGTTCCAGCACCCGTGCATTCGGCGCATGCAGTGCCAGCGCGCGGTCGATGATCGTGGCCGACAGGCCATGTCCCACCGCCTCGGCCCGCACACCGGCCAGAAACGCGGCATAGGATTGCGTCGCCGCCCGCGCGGCGGGCACGGCGGCGAAAGCGGCCGAGGCCGACAGCAGGAAATCACGGCGTCCGATCATGACGGAAGCTGTGCCACAACCGGCCGGTGGCTTTCAATCCTCGCCGCTGGCGGCAGGCGATTTGGCGGTGATCGCGAAGCATGCCACAAGGTCCGCAGCCCGGGCACCGCCCCGGCCGGTTCGTCCGGCCGCCGCGTCGAACGGGTTCCATGGGCAAGAGGTTCACGACGTGAGGATTCCGAGCCGATTTTTTCTGCCGTCCCAGGACTGAACGGCGGCAACCCGGTCATGTTTCCCTCACTCTCCGCCCTGTTCGCCAAAGCCGGGGCAGCGCCTGTCGTCCAGGCACTGGTCATCATTATCGGCACCTTCATCCTCGAAGACGCCGCGACCATCCTGACGGCGATGGAGGTCCAGACCGGCCAGGTCGCCCTGCCCGTTGCCTTACTCGCACTTTATGTCGGGATCGTGGCCGGCGATCTGGGCCTGTACGGCCTGGGCAGGCTGGCGGCCCTGTGGCCCGCGGCCCGGCGCTGGGTCAAGGTTCCCCAGGATGAAAACGGCGGAAACTGGTTCGGCCGCAACGTGTTCCGTATCGTGTTCATCAGCCGTTTCATCCCCGGCGCGCGCCTGCCGCTCTATACCGCCTGTGGGTTCTTCAACGCATCGGTGCGGCGCTTCGCGCTGGCGGCGATCCTGGCAACCCTGATCTGGACAACGCTGCTCTTCGCGGTATCGCTACAGGTCGGCCATTTCCTGATCACCCATCTGGGTGCATGGAAATGGGCCGGAATGGGAGGCTTCGCCCTGACCATTCTTCTCGTCGGCCGGATCGTGGCCAATGTGCGGAGTCCCTCCCGATGACCCATGCCACCGCCGCCGCCCCCTCCAAGGCAGGCGCATCCCGGCCACCGTCCCCGCTGTCGATGTTCGAATTCTGGCCGGGCTGGGCCTTCTACACTCCCATCGTGCTGTACTGGATTCTGATGGGCCTGCGCCATGGCGACCTCAGCCTGCCCACCGCCGCCAACCCACGGATCGAAACCGGCGGCCTGTGCGGAGAGAGCAAGACCGACATCCTGGACATGGCCGGCGATGCCGCACGCCAGTGGATCGCCCCCTACACCACCGTCACCACCGGATCGGCCGACGACGCCGCCGCCGCGACAGCGGCCCTGGCCCGCGCCGGACTGACGCTGCCGGTCGTCGTAAAGCCCGATATCGGCTGCAACGGCACGGGCGTGAAGCTCGTCACCACCCCTGCGGAACTGGCCGCCGCCGTGGCGCTGTTTCCGCCGGACATCCGGCTGGTCATGCAGCGCCTCATCCCCTTCGAGCACGAGGCCGGGATCTTCTACATTCGCCATCCCGACGAAGAACGGGGCCGGATCACATCGCTCACCTACAAGGAAGCCCCAATCCTGGTCGGTGACGGCCGCTCGACCGTCCGCGAGCTGATCGACGCCGACGCCCGCACCCGCCTGGTGCCGCATCTCTACCTGCCCCGGCTCGGCGCGCGGGTTCACGACGTTCTGCCGGCGGGCGAGACGATGCGCCTGGTCTTCGCCGGCAACCACTGCAAGGGCTCGATCTTCCGCAACGGCGCCGACGACATCACGCCGGCCCTGACGGAACAGATCGACCGCATCATGCGCGACATCCCCGATTTCCATTTCGGCCGAATCGATTTGAAGTTCGAGTCGATCGCCGCCCTGCGACTCGGCCGGGGATTCGAAATCATCGAAATCAACGGCGTGGGGTCGGAAGCCACCCATATCTGGGACTCCCGCACCACCCTGCGTGAGGCCTATGCCGCACAGTTCATGCATTACCGCGAAACGTTCCGCATCGGCGCCAAGAAGAAGAAGGCCGGCTGGCGGTCATCCGGCGCCTTCACGATGCTGCGTTACTGGCGCCTCCAGAAGAAACTTCTGGCTTCCTATCCGCTTAACGACTGAGAGCCGGTTCCGTGGCGCCCCCCGACAATCCGGCGCGGGCTACGGCGTCGAATCGGAGGGCAGGCCACCATTCCCGAAGATGTAATTACTGACCTGCTGCTCCAGGCTGACGGCCTCCTGCGCGTTGGTGATCACCGCGCCGGCTGCCAGCCGATCCTTTGCCTTCCCCGGCTGGATCATCAGCGAATCGTCGCTGGTCATCGTCGCACTGCCGATCACCACCGCGCTGTCGTTCGGCAGAGACAACGCCCGATCCACCGTGAAGCGCACATTCGCCACCGCCATCACCGGGTCCAGCACGATATCGGTCACGCGCCCCACGGGCACGCCAGCCAGTTGAACATCCGCCCCCACATGCAGGCCGTTGGCGGATATGAACCGCGCCGTCAGCGGATAGCGGTCACCGCTCAGATCGGTCTGCGAGGCGCGGGCGTAGACGTAGAATACGACCGCCACCAGCAGGACCAGGCTGCTGAAGACAACCGCGCTTCCTTTTTCACGCACCAAATGCCTCTCTCCTCATTCCCTGCGGCCCGCAATTCGCCATACTCTCAGGCAAGTGCTTGCCGAGCTGGTGAAAAATGGGCACCACGCCAGTCTAAATCGCCATGGACAGCCGGACAATGACAGTTTTCCAAGCCATCATGATCGCGATCCTCCAGGGCGCGACCGAACTCTTCCCGGTCAGCAGCCTGGGCCACGCCGTCATTGTCCCGGCCCTGCTCCGCTGGGTGTTCGATCCCCAGGGCGAGATCTTCCTCCCCTTCCTGGTCATGCTGCATCTGGGGACGGCGGTCGCCCTGCTGTATTTCTTCCGTAGCGACTGGATCGCCATCTTCCGGGGCCTTTCCGGCCGCCACGGCAGCCAGCGACAGGCGGAGAGCATCCATATCCTGGCCCTGCTGGTGGTGGCCACCATTCCCGCCGTCCTGATCGGCGGGCTGCTGGAACATTGGCTGCGAGCCTTGTTCGGCAGCGCCCGCTATGCCTCGATCTTCCTCGTCATCAACGGCTTCCTGCTGCTGTTCGCCGACCGGCTGCGCGGCAACCGCGCCGTCCAGCCCGGTCGTCCCATCGCCTCGCTCACCTATGCCGACGCCCTGATCATCGGCCTGTGGCAGTGCCTCGCCTTTTTCCCCGGCATCTCGCGCTCGGGGGCCACAATGGTCGGCGGCCTGTTCCGCAAGCTCAATCACGAGGGCGCCGCGCATTTCTCGTTCCTGATGGCCCAGCCGGTCATCATCGGCGCCGCGGTCCGCGAGGCCGCGCATATGCGCCACGTCACCCTCGCCCCCGGGCAGATGCAACTGGCCACGGTCGCCGCCGTGGTGGCGGCCATCACTGCGCTGGCCAGCACCGCCTTCCTGATGCGCTATTTCCGCAAGCACGAGCAATGGGCGCTCCGCCCGTTCGGCTATTACTGCATCATCGCCGGCGCCGCCGCCTATATCGTCCTCGGCCACTGAGGCTCTGCCCGCAAAGTCACCTGCCGACGATCCGACACGCTCGCGCGGCAGGCCGACTTTTCAAACAGCGCCCACGAGCCACCAGAAATTCCGGATATCATGACCCGTTCCACCCGCTTTCGCCCCGTGCTGGCGATCACCACGCTGCTCGCCCTCTCCGCCCCCGCCATCGCACCCGCCGCGACCGCCAATCTGGCCGTCGAGCAGGTCTCGCGCATGGACACTCCGTGGTGGCACCACCGCTTTGCCGACAAACAAGCCGAAATCGCCAACGGTCAGTTCGATGTCGTCTGGCTGGGCGATTCGATCACCCAGAACTGGGAGCGCAACGGCCCGGAACCCTGGCGCGACTTCGCCCCGGTCTGGCAGCATTATTATGGTGACCGGCACGCCATCAATCTTGGCTTCAAGGGCGACAGCACCTGCCACGTCCTGTGGCGCCTGGCGCATGGCGAACTGGATTTCCGCAAGCCCCCCCGCCTGTTCATCCTCATGATCGGCGCCAATAATTTCGGCCATGTCCATATCGACGCGGCCCACACCTATCCGGGCATCACACGCATCGTCGATACGATCCACGCCCGCTTCCCCACCGCGCAGGTCCTGCTGCTGAAAGTCCTGCCCTCGATCCGTTCGCCCTGGATCAGCGCGAACACGCAACAGTTGAACGGCATGCTGGAGACCGACATCCGCCAGAGCCGCCCATGGCTGCACCTGCTCGATGTCGGCAGCGCCGTAGAGGCCAACGGCGCGCCCGACCGGACACGTTTCCTGGACCCGCATCTGACGCCGCCCGACCCGCCGCTTCACCCGACCGCGGCCGCACAGCAGGATATCGCGCGCATGATCGAGCCGACCGTGGCAGCCATCCTCGGCGACCACCGCCACTGAGCACGCCAAGCGGACAGCGCGCCCAGAGATCGCCCGACGGACCTGCTTTTCGAACAGCGTCGAAAGCGCCTGTTCACATCCCATCAGACCACGGCGCGCCGTGCCGTCTGCGGCCTTGCGCACGAACCCCTTTTGCAACGATACAGGCATTCCCCGTTATGATATTGTGAAATTTATGCCTCTCCCTCCAGCTTCTACCAGTCGCCTACGGCTCCGAAAAACCATCCAGCAGATCGAAGCCGAGAGCCAGAACCACGGATTGCGGCGCACGCTCGGCCCTGTTCAGTTGATGATGCTGGGGATCGGCTCCACCATCGGCGCCGGCATTTACGTCATGACCGGCACCGCCGCCGCCAATTACGCGGGGCCGGCCATCCTGCTGTCCTTCCTGGTCGCCGGCCTGGCCTGCCTGTTCACCGCGCTGTCCTACGGCGAACTGGCCTCGACGATGCCCGTCTCCGGCTCGGCCTACAGCTATGCCTACGTCTCGATGGGCGAAGGGGCCGCCTGGGCGGTCGGGTGGCTGCTACTGCTGGAATATGGCGTGTCCTGCGCCGGCGTGGCGGCCGGGTTTTCCGGCTACGCCACCAGCCTGCTGCACGATCTGGGCGTCCAGGTGCCCGGCTTCCTGAGTACCACCCTGGTCCAGACCCTGCCCACGGCCCATGGCGCCAGCCTTCTGGTGGCCCCCCGGCTCGATCTGGTGGGCGCCCTGTCGGTGGCGGTGGTCACCGGCCTGCTGGTTCTCGGCATCGAGGAATCGGCGCGGATCAACACGCTGATCGTGTTCATCAAAGTCGGCGTGCTGATGCTCTTCCTCGTCTTCGGCATCCGCTACATCCATCCGCAGAACCTGCTGCCCTTCATCCCGCCCAGCGAGGGCGGGTTTCATTTCGGGGTGCCCGGCATCTTTCGCGCCGCCTCGGTCATCTTCTTCGCCTATGTGGGGTTCGAAACCGTATCGACCGCGTCGGCCGAGGCCCGCAACCCACGGCGCGACGTGCCGCTGGGCATCATCGGTTCGCTGGTGTTCTGCACGCTGGTCTATATGTGCGTCGCCACGGTGCTGATCGGGGTCGTTCCCTTCCGCCAACTGGGCGTGGCCGACCCGCTGGCCATCGCGGTCGACGCGATCGGCCAGCCCTGGCTGGCGCTGCTCATCAAGGTCGGTGCCGTGGTCGGCCTCTGCTCGGTCATCCTCGGCCTGCTCTACGGCCAGACCCGCGTCTTCTTCACCATCGCCCGGGACGGGCTGCTGCCGCCGATCTTCTGCCGCCTGCATCCCACCTTCCGCACGCCGTGGGTCGGCACCATCGTGCTGGGCGCGATCGTCGCCGTCGCCACGGCAACCCTGCCGATCGACATCATCAGCGACCTGGTCAGCCTGGGCACGGCGGCCGCCTTCGGCATCGTCTGCTTCACGGTCATCTGGCAGCGCAACGCCCGGCCAGACCTGCCGCGCCCCTTCAGCGTGCCGCTGGGCGGCATCCGGATCGCCGGCGTCTGGATCGGCGTGGCACCGGCGCTGGGCATCGTGTTCTGCCTGATCATGGCCGGCCCCCTGTTCATCGACATGGTCCGCGCCCTGTTCAACGGCAATCCGCTGCCGATGATCCTGCTGGGCACCTATGTGGCGCTGGGCATCCTCAGCTACGCATTCTACGGCCATTCCCACTCGCGCCTCGGCCGGGAAGACGGCAAGGCCATCATCTGAGAAGCTGACGGAACAAGCGCGCGGGCGACGGTCCAGTGCGCACCCGGCCGCCCCACGTCACCCGCACCGCTCCCGCATCCTATCCGGCGACGGTCTCCAGCCGCTCCGCCAGCAACCGCAACAGCGCGTCAATCATCGCATCGGCATCCGCCGCCACCGTGCGATGATTGACGATGGCCGCCCGAATCGCCCGCACGCCCCCCACCGTGGTCGTCGACGGCGCGGCGACACCCGATTCGTGCAGATCCTTCACCAGTTCGCCATTCAGCCAGTCCAGATCCACGCCGGGCACGCGCACGCGGAAACAGACGATATTCAGCCCCACCGGGGCCAGACGCTCCAGCAGCGGTTCCGCGTCCACCCGCCGGGCCAGATGCCGGGCCACCGCGCAACATTCATCGACCATCATCCCCATCCGGTCGGTGCCGTAGGTGCCCAGCGTCATCCATACCTTGAGCGCGCGAAAGCCGCGTGACAGGTCCGGCCCCAGATCACAGAACCAGGGCGCATTACCCGCCAGCCCCCGATCCTCGCGCGACAGATAGGCCAGGGACTGCGCGAACGCCGCCGCCTGCCGGCCCGGCGTACGGACCAGAATGCACCCGGCGTCATAGGGAACCTGCGCCCATTTATGGAAATCGAACGCCAGACTGTCGGCCCGCTCCAGCCCCCGCAACGACGAACGAAGAGCGGGCGAGAGCATGGCCAGCGCACCGAATGCCCCATCCACATGGAACCACAGCCCCTCCCGCGCCGCGATATCCGCAATCCCGTCCAGATCGTCGATCGCGCCGGTATCGACCGTACCGGCGGTGCCGATCACGATAAACGGCTCCAGCCCCGCCGCGCGGTCGGCGGCAATCGCGGCCCGCAACGCCGCCAGATCCATGCGGTGATCGGCATCCACCGGCAAGACGCGCAGCGCATCGGTGCCCAGCCCGGTCAGGTCGAACGCGCGGGCGATGCAGCCATGGGCGGTGGCGGCGGCATAACCGACCAGCCTGCGCCCGCCCACCC
>NZ_JBDNXE010000019.1:0-42573 GCF_047721585.1 Gluconacetobacter sp. | reverse complement strand
CCCCCCCCCCCCCCCCCTCTCACATGACTTTTTTTACACAGGACTCGCCGATCGGGTTCTGACTTCGATTGGCGTGGGCGCGGATCGTGGCTTCAGCCCGCAGCGCGGGCCGCGCCCCCGATGCCGTCACACTGGTCGCGGTCTCGAAATTCCACCCGCAATCCAGCGTGGTGGAGGCCCTGCGCGCCGGCCAGACCGTATTCGGCGAAAACCGCGTGCAGGAAGCGGCCGAGAAGTTTCCCGCCCTGCGCCAGGACTGGCCCGCCATGCGCCTGCATATCATCGGCGGCCTGCAAACCAACAAGGCCCTGGAGGCGGTGCGGATCGCCGACATGATCGAAAGCCTCGACCGCCCCGCGCTGGCCGACGCGCTGGCCCGCGCCGCCGACCGCACGGGGCGGCTGCCGGATCTGCTGGTCCAGGTGAACACCGGCGACGAATCCCAGAAATCCGGCATCCCGCGCGCGCAGGCCGACAGTTTCATCACGACGTGTCGCCAGCGTTTCGGCCACGCCGTGCGCGGCCTGATGTGCATCCCCCCAGCCGACGAGGACCCGACGCCGCATTTCCGCTACCTGGCGGATCTGGCACAAACCCACGGCCTGGCCCTGCTGTCGATGGGCATGTCGGCGGATTTCGAAGCCGCGATCGCGGCTGGTGCCACCCATGTCCGCGTCGGCAGCGCGATCTTCGGTCATCGACCCGCCAGCGCACCGAATGGCGCTATCCCGCCAGCTCGCCTTGCTGCCCCCGAATCATGACGCTATGCCGGGTGATAACGCGGCCGGCGCGCCGTTGCCTGCCAACAGTCCTCGGAGCCGTCCCGACATGACGCCAGACCCGGTCGACCACACTGCCGGATCCATACCGCCCGCCCAGACAGCCGCAGCGGCTGCGGAAACGGGAGGCCATTCGGACACCTCGTCCAAGATTACTGAATTCGGTGCCGACCAGCACGAACACGCAGCCAATCCGGTCGGCTTCGCCGCCCTGCTGGCCGTCCTGGGCGTGGTCTTCGGCGACATCGGCACCAGCCCGCTCTACGCCCTGCGCTCCACCATCCTCGTCGTCTCGCAGCATCACCAGATCGATGCCTGGGAAGTCATGGGGGTCGAAAGCCTGATCCTCTGGTCGCTGATCCTGATCGTCACGGTCAAATATGTGATCCTGATCATGCGCGCCGACCATAATGGCGAAGGCGGCATCATCTCGCTGATGGCGCTGGCGCAGAAAGTATCCACCGACAGCCGACTGAAGCTGCTTCTGGGTATGGCCGGAATCGCGGGCGCCTGCCTGTTCTTCGGCGACGGACTGATCACGCCGGCGATTTCGGTCCTCTCGGCCGTCGAAGGGCTGGAGGTCAGCTTTCCCGCCGCGCGCGAACTGATCATACCGATCGCAATCGTGGTGCTGATCGGCCTGTTCAGCGTGCAGTCCTACGGCACGGGCAAGGTCGGCACCATCTTCGGTCCGGTCATGGTGGTCTGGTTCAGCATGCTCGGCGTCCTGGGCCTGCTGGCGATCATCCGCCATCCGCATATTCTCATGGCCATTTCGCCGATCTATGCGGTGAAGTTCATCATCTACCACGGCTGGCTGTCCTTCATCGCCCTGGGCTCGGTCGTCCTGTCCGTGACCGGCGCCGAGGCGCTGTATGCCGACATGGGCCATTTCGGCCGCCAACCCATCCGCTATGCGTGGCTGTTCTGCGTCCTGCCCTGCCTGGCGCTGAACTATATGGGCCAGGGCGCCCTGATCATTTCCGACCCGTCCGCGATCAGCAATCCGTTCTTCCTGCTCGGTCCGCACTGGCTGCAGATCCCGATGATCGTCCTGTCGACGATGGCGACCGTCATCGCCAGCCAGGCCGGCATCTCGGGCGGCTTTTCGCTCTGCCGCCAGCTCATCCAGCTCGGCTACCTGCCGCGCATGCGCATCACCCACACCAACAAGGATGAGGAAGGGCAGATCTTCCTGCCCGAATTCAACCGCTTCCTGATGGTCGGCGCCCTGCTCCTGGTGGTGTCCTTCCGCAGTTCCGATGCCCTGGCCTCGGCCTACGGCATCGCCGTCACCGGCACCTTCATGTGTACCTGCGTGCTGGCAATGGTGGTGTTCCGCCGCCAGTACCACTGGTCGCGGGCGGCGGCGGCGGCAACGTTCGGCGGCTTCTTCGTCATGGACAGCGTCTTCTTCGCGTCGAATGCGCTCAAGATCCCGCAGGGCGGCTGGGTGCCGGTCCTGCTGGGCACCGCGTTGACCCTGATGATGACGACCTGGAAACGCGGCCGCAGCCTGATCATGGCCCGGCAGAAACTGGACAGCCTGCCCGTCAATTCGTTCCTGGCCCGCCTGCCGCAATCGCGCACCATCCGCGTGCCCGGCATGGCCGTCTTCATGACCGCGACACCGGAATTCGTTCCGACCTGCCTGCTGCACAATCTGAAGCACAACAAGGTGCTGCACGAGCATGTGCTGTTCGTCACCGTCCAGACCCTCGACCAGCCGGAGGCCACGCGCGGCCACCGTGTCGCCCTGCAGCAGCTCGCACCGAATATCTACCGGGTCATCCTGCGTTACGGCTTCATGGAAACACCGAACCTGCCCCGCGCGCTGGAAGACCTGAAGGCCAACGGCGTGGAGTTCGACGCCATGCAGGCGTCCTATTTCACCAGCCGCGAACTGCTGGTCCGCTCCTCGGTGCCCAAGATGTCGCGCTGGCGGATGTCGCTGTTCCTGCTGATGGCGCGCAACGCCGTCCCCGCCACCGAGTTCTTCCGCATTCCGCCCGATCGTGTGGTGGAACTGGGCGTGCGGCTTGCCATCTGACGTACAGGCGCCGGCCAATGAAGGGGCGCCCCTGGCACTCTACGTCCATTGGCCGTTCTGCCTGGCCAAATGCCCGTACTGCGATTTCAACAGCCACGTCCGCGACACCATTCCCCAGGCCCGCTTCGCTGCGGCCCTGCGGCGCGAACTGGCCCATGAAGCCGCCCGCCTGACCGAAGACGGCCCACGCCGGCTAGGGTCGATCTTCTTCGGCGGCGGCACGCCGTCGCTGATGGCGCCCGAAACGGTCGCGTCCCTGATCGCCGACGCCCGGTCCCTGTTCGCCACGGCCCCCGATCTGGAAATCACGCTGGAGGCCAACCCCACCAGCGTCGAAATCGGTCGGCTGCGCGCTTTTCACGATGCCGGAATCAATAGGGTGTCGCTGGGCATCCAGAGCCTCGACGACGACGCGCTGCACCTGCTGGGGCGCCAGCATTCCGCCGGCCAGGCCATCGCGGCACTGGAGACGGCGCGCGACCTGTTCGGGCGGATCTCCTTCGACCTCATCTATGCCCGGCCGAACCAGTCGCCGGCCGCCTGGCGAGCCGAACTGAACCAGGCCCTCGCCCTGGTGTCGGACCATCTGTCGCTCTACCAACTGACCATCGAGCCCGGCACCCGCTTCGAAGGGCTGCATCGCCAGGGGCTGCTGACCCTGCCCGACGAGGATTCGGGGGCCTTGATGTACGAGGAAACCGCCACCGTCGCCGCCGGCCACGGACTGGCCGCCTACGAAGTCTCGAACTACGCCCGGCCGGGCGCGGAAAGCCGTCACAACCTGACCTACTGGCGCTATGACGATTATCTGGGGATCGGCCCCGGCGCCCACGGACGAACGACCCTGGCGGACGGCCTGCACGCCACCCGCCGCCACCGCGCCCCGGAACCCTGGGCCGAACGGGTGGAACGAACGAGCAGCGGCCTGATGCAGGATGACATCCTGACATCGCGCGACCGCGCCCGCGAAATGCTGCTGATGGGCCTGCGCCTCACCGAAGGTGTGCCGGAGGCACGATTCGCACAGCGCACGGGCATGGCGATGAACGATGCGCTCGATCCGGTGATTCTGGCGGCAGCGCTGGAAGAAGGCTACCTCGTGCGTGACGAAACCATCCAGGGGGCCGTCCTGCGTGCCACGAATGCGGGCCGTCTCCGCCTGGAGGCCCTGCTCGGCGCCATGGTTCTTTAAAACACTGTTCCAAATTGATAAATACTGAGCCAGAAACGCCCAAGGATCGCGTTTTCGCCCAGCACCGCAACATCATCGCCGATCACGACGCGGCGGAGGAAACACGCGCCGGATTGCCAGATGCAGCCTTTTTAAAACAGTCTCAGGACAACCGGACAGCCGGGCTCTCGTACACAGGACGCAGCATGCCATTTTCCCCTTCCCGGTGCCGGACGCACACTGCCTCCCGCCGCCTCCTGCCCACCGCATTGCGTGCGCTCGTCCTGGGCGCGGGCCTCCTGGCCGCCACCCAGCCGACCGCTCATGCGGCCGAGCCGCGACTGGTGATCGAGGACAATGATTTTCTCGGCCCCGGCGGTTCCGACCAGCAATCGATCATCCCCCTGCTGTTCAACCCCGCCGTCAAAGTGCTGGGCTTTACAGTCGCCACCGGCGATGGCTGGGAGAATCAGGAATCCGCCCATCTCCGGCGCTTTCTGGAGATCATCGGCAGGACCGAGGTGCCGGTCGCCGACGGCGCGGTCTATCCGCTGATCAACAGCGTGCCCCGGATGCGCCTGCGCGAGAAGCAGTTCGGCACCATTCCCTGGAAGGGTGCGTGGGGCGGACTGGGTTCGATGGATAAGGTCCCCTCCGAACAGCCGCCATTGCCGGCGATGAAGGACGGTGCCCCGAGCCTGAAACCCACGGCGGAAAGCGCCGCCCTGTTCCTGATCCGGCAGGTCCACGCGCACCCGCATCAGGTCACCATCGTCGAAGCCGGACCAATGACCAATCTGGCACTGGCGATCCGCATCGACCCGACCTTCGCCGCCACGGCGAAGGAACTGATCTTCATGGGCGGCCTGCTGGACACCAGCATGCGCTCCCTGACCGGCAACGTCGATTTCGCTTCGGACTTCAACATGATCTTCGATCCCGAGGCGGCGCACATCACCCTCACCGCCCCATGGCCGTCGATCACCGTCGTCGGCAACGTGTCCAACGACCTGATGATGACGCGCGACTATCTCAAGCGCATCCAGCAGAAACGCACACCGATGACCGACTATATCGGCACCTATTACGACCCGCTGCCGATGTGGGATGAAATGGCGACGGCCATCGCGGCCGACCCCACGCTGATCAGCACGTCGCTCGACGCCTATATGGACATCGACCTCGCCAACGGGCCTCATTACGGCCATGTCGTCGTCTGGCCCGACGCGACGGCACCGACGGAAACAGGCATCCGCAAGGTACGAATTGTGCAGTCGATCGACGCCCAGCGCTTCCTGGATACGTTCCTGCGCGAGGCGCAGAGCGACGTGCATCCAGCCGCCCATCCCTGATCCATGCTGCACCTGGTCAAGCTCGCGGTCGGCATCGCCTCGGTTGAGGAATTGGCGCACCGGCAGCGTACCATGGCCGAAGGGGCCGGAGACGGGCTGGACGGCACCCGGCCGTCCGGCCACCCGTGGCTGCGCACCCGCATGTTTCCCCGCCGGGCATCGGAAATCCTCGATGGCGGCTCGCTCTACCGGGTCATCGGCGGCCTGATCCTGTGCCGCCAGCGCGTCGTCGAGATCCGCCCCGATACGCGCGAGGACGGCGTGGCCTGCGCGCTGGTGGTGCTGGCACCGGAGATCGTCCCGGTCGCGCCACGCCCGATGCGCCCGTTCCAGGGTTGGCGCTACCTCTCCCCCGCCGACGCGCCACCCGACCTGACCGCCAGCGGCGGCACTGGCGACATGCTTCCAGAATCATTACGGCGGGACCTCGCCGGACTATGCCTGATCTAGCCCCCCTCCCTGCGGCCGGCTCCCGCCGGAGGCGTGGCCGCCAAGCCGCCATGATCGGGCTGGCCCTGATCGTCCCCGCCATGCTGGCGGCGTGCAGCAGCACGCCCGGTTCGCGTTATTCCCGCTATTACGCCCGCAATGGTGCCTATCGGGCTCCCGGCTCGCCCCAGGACCCATGGGGACCCTATATTTCCGACGCCTCGACCCGCTTCTCGGTCCCCCAGGAATGGGTACGCGCCGTGATGCAGCAGGAATCGGGCGGCCATGAATATCTGCACGGGCAGCCGATCACCTCATCCGCCGGCGCCATGGGCCTGATGCAGCTCATGCCCCAGACCTACGCCGACATGCAGGCGCAGAACGGGCTGGGACCGGACCCTTACGAACCACACGACAATATCCTCGCCGGCACCGCCTATATCCGGCAGATGTACGACCGTTACGGCGCACCGGGCTTTCTCGCCGCCTACAATGCCGGTCCGCAACGCCTGGACGACTATCTCCAGACCGGACGGCAATTACCGAACGAGACAGTCAACTACCTCGCCTCGGTCACACCAAACCTGGGCACGAAGGTGGCACTCAGCGGCCCGCTGGCCGCCTATGGCAGCGGCACCCAGATGGTATCGGCCACGCCGACCAGGCTACCCGTCGCCATGGCGGCGGCATCCCGCGCCACAGCGCCCATCGTCGTCACCCCCACCATCGCCAACCCCACCGGCGGCCAGCCCGTCCAGTACGCGGCCTACGTGCCGCGCTCCACGCGCGCCCGGCAATGTGCCCGAGATCCTGACGCAGCCTACGACCCCGATGCCCCCTGCCAACCCCTGGCGCCGCCCATGCCATCGGCACTCCCGCCACCCACGCCGACCGTCGCCCAGCCCATGGCCGCCGCGCCATTCGTCGCAACACCGGTCGCCGCCCGCGCGCCCGTGGCCCCGATCGGCGTGAATTACGGCCAGTGGTCGATTCAGGTCGGCGCGTTCGCCTCGGAAGGGCAGGCCCGATTCGCCGCCACCATGGCCCGCCAGGCAGCGTTCAACGCCCTGAACGGCGCACGCAGCGTCGTGCAGCCCGTCCCCTCGTTCAACGGGCACCCGCTCTATCGCGCGCGGCTGGCCGGACTGGCCCGCGGCAGCGCCGCCACCGCATGCTCGTCCCTGCACCAGCAGGGGCTGGACTGCATGATCGTGCGCCCCGACCAATAGATTCGGGGCCGTCACCACACGCGGTGACGGCCCCGGAGCCGTACGTCCGATTTGGCCGCAGTCACACAACCATTCAGGTGGTCAGGTCAGGCCGTCGCGTCCCATGGCGAGGAATTTCTCGCGGCGCTGGGCCACGAGCATCGCTCCGCTGAGCGACATCAGGTCCGGCAGTTCGGCAGCGATGGCATCGCCTACCGCGCGAATCGCAATCCCCGGATCGCGCTGCGCGCCCCCCAGCGGCTCGGGAATGATGCGGTCGATCAGATGCAGTTGCAGCAGATCCTGGGCCGTCAGCTTCAACGCCTCGGCCGCGCTGGTCGCCAGCTTGGGGTCACGCCACAGAATCGACGCACAGGCTTCAGGCGAAATAACCGAATAGATCGCATGCTCCAGCATCATCACCCGGTCGCCCGCGCCCAGCGCGATGGCCCCGCCCGATCCGCCTTCGCCGATCACGGTGGCGATCACCGGCACCGGGGCCGAGAGGCAGGTGTCGATGGATCGCGCGATCGCCTCCGCCTGGCCGCGCGCCTCGGCGTCGATGCCGGGCCACGCGCCCGCCGTGTCGATAAAGGTCAGGATCGGCATGCCGAAACGGCCGGCAAGTTTCATCAGGCGCTGCGCCTTGCGATAGCCCTCCGGGCGCGCCATGCCGAAATTATGCTCCAGCCGGCTCTCCAGCTCCGACCCGCGCTCGGTCCCGATCACCACCACCGGAATATCCTGGAAACGGCCGATTCCACCGATGACGGCCTTGTCCTCGCCGAACAGGCGGTCGCCGGCCAGCGGCGTGAAATCCTGGATCAGGGTGCCGATATATTCGGCCGTGTGCGGTCGCTGCGCGTGGCGGGCGACCTGGACCTTCTGCCCCGGTGTCAGCTTGGCATAGGCGGCCCGAAGCTGCTTGTCCGACTTTTCGGTCAGACGGGCGATCTCCTCGGCGATATTGATGCCGTCGGGGCCGGACATGTGACGGAGTTCGTCGATCTTGTTCTCAAGCTCGGCGACCGACTTTTCAAAATCTAGAAACTGGCGCATCCCGTGCGGATAGCACAGCCACGAATCCTGCCAAGTCCCCCCGCCCGGTCCGCCACCAAATCCATCGGGTGGCACGCCCCCCGATCACCACCCGCCGCGCGCCTCATGACGGCGTATTCCCCAGCCCGCCCGCGCCCTTTCGGCCGCCGGCGAGCGGATGATGCGCCTCGACCACCGCGCGCAGCCGTTCGGCCAGCACATGGGTATAGATCTGCGTCGTAGCGATGTCGGCATGGCCCAGAAGCATCTGAAGAGCACGCAAATCGGCCCCGCGCGCCAGCATGTGCGTGGCAAAGGAATGGCGCAGCACATGCGGCGACAGGCGCGCGGGGTCCAGCCCCGCCCGAAGCGCCACATCATGCAGGATGCGATCGAATCCCTGCCGTGTCAGCGGCCGCTGCCCATCCCGGCCGGGAAACAGGTAGGGGCTGCGCAGTGCCTGATCCCGCGCCGCCAGCGCCTCGGCCGCCGCGCGCGCCTGGACGGATAACGGCACCAGACGCTCCCGCCCCCCCTTGCCGCGCACCAGCAGCATCCGCGCGTCGCCCGCCAGGGCACGGCGCGGCAACGCCAGCAGTTCCGAAATCCGCAACCCGGACGCGTACAGAATTTCCAGCGCCGCCCGCGCGGCCAGCCAGCGCCGCCCGTCATCGGGCGGCGTGCCGCACGCGCCCAGCAGCGCATCGACTTCCTCTTCGGTCAGGAAGCGCGGCAGGGTCGCCGGCAGACGGGGCGCGTCGAGCAATGCAGCCGGATTGTCGGTCCGCACCCCTTCACGGCTCAGGAACAGATAGAACTGCTTCAGGCAGGACAGCCGCCGCGCCTGCGTCCGGGGCGACAGGCCGGCCTGGGCGAGTCCCGCCATGTAGTCACGCAACACACCCGCGTCGGCATCCGCCATCGCGCACCCGGCCCCCGCCACGAACGATTCGAGGTCGCGCAGGTCCCGGGCATAGGCCCTCAGCGTATTCGCGGCCGCCCCACGCTCGGCCGCCAGCATTTCCAGGAACGATTCGGCCTGGACGGCCACGCTCATGAATGGACGAATCGATCCGGCGGCAGGTCCTTGTGTACCGGCACGGTCGGCGCCGGCGGCGGAAACGCACCCAGCGACATGAACCCACCGATTCCGACCAGAACCCCAATGCCCGCAAGAGCCAGCAGGATGCGCAGCATGACCGAACCCCAACGCAATGATGCCCGCCGCCTGGCCGGAAGATCCGGCCATGATGCGACATGGCGAGTTGTCTTTGCTCTATGGTAGGTTGGCCTTCATGTCACGCCAGAACGCCTCCGATCCGTCCGAGTCCATGCCTCAACCTTCCGCCGGGGACCAGGCGATGTCATCCGCCTCTACCGCTCACGGCACCGCGACGACCACCCCCCTGTTCCCAGGCCCCGGCCCGCGCGAAGACAGCGTGGTTCTGGTCGGCCTGATGGGGGCCGGAAAGACGACGATCGGCCGACGGATCGCAACGCGCCTGGGCATGCCGTTCATCGACGCCGACCTGGAAATCGAGCGCGCGGCGGGCTGCTCGATCGCCGACCTGTTCACCCAGTATGGCGAAGCCGAGTTCCGCAAGGGCGAACACAGGGTGATCCGCCGCATCCTGGACGGTCCCCCCGTGGTGCTGGCGACGGGCGGCGGCGCCTTCATGGACGCGATGACTCGGGCGATCGTCCGCGAGCGCGCGACGTCGGTATGGCTGCGCTGCCCGCTGCCCGTCCTGGTGCGCCGGGTCCAGGGGCGCGGCCACCGGCCGCTGCTGAACGCCGGCAACCCGCGCGACGTCCTGGCGCAACTGATGGACATCCGTTACCCGACCTATGCCGAGGCAGACATTACCGTGGATTGTGGAGAAGAAAGCGTGGAACAGAGCGCCGCGACCGTCATCAATGCCCTGGCACTGGGCCGGCAACCGCGCGTCGTTCCCGTCATACTGGATCGCTGGCGGTATGACGTGACGATCGGCGAAAACCTCCTGCGCCACGCAGGCATGCTGCTCTCGCCGGTCCTGCCCCAGAAGCGCGTCGTGGTCGTGACCGACTCGACCGTCGCATCCCTGCATCTTCCGCAATTGCTCCAGGGGCTGGCCCAGGACGGAATCCGGGCCGAAACCATCGTCGTGCCGCCGGGCGAAGGTTCCAAGACGCTGGCGGAATATGAGCGCGTCACCGGCATCCTGCTGGAGATGGGGGTTGAACGCGGCACTACCGTCATTGCGCTGGGCGGCGGCGTCGTCGGCGACCTGGCGGGCTTCGCGGCGGCGACCACGATGCGCGGCCTGCCCTTCGTGCAGATTCCCACCACCCTGCTGGCGCAGGTCGATTCCTCCGTCGGCGGCAAGACGGGCATCAACACCCCCTTCGGCAAGAACCTTCTCGGCGCGTTCCACCAGCCGCTGGCGGTGCTGGCCGATACCACGACCCTGGCCACGCTGCCGCCACGCGAGATCCGCGCCGGCTACGCCGAAATCGTCAAGGCCGGCCTGATCGGCGATGCCTCCCTCTTCGCATGGTGCGAGGCCAACGGCCAGGCGGTGCTGGATGGCGATGCCGACAGCCAGGCCGAGGCCGTGCGCCGCGCCTGCGCGTTCAAGGCCGCCGTCGTGGGCGACGACGAGCGGGAGGAACGGAAATCGGACGGAAGGGCCCTGCTCAATCTAGGGCACACGTTCGGCCACGCACTGGAGGCCGAACTGGGATATGACGGTCGCCTGCTACATGGCGAAGCCGTGTCGCTCGGCCTGCGCCTGGCCTTCGTCACCTCCGAACGGATGGGCCTGTGCGGCAGCGCGGATGTCGAGCGCGTGACGACCCACCTGGAACGGCTGGACATGCCGGCCCGGCTGCGCGACCTGGAGCAGACATTTTCGGCCGAAAGGCTGCTTGCCCACATGCAGCGCGACAAGAAGATGCGCGACGGGCGCCTGTCCTTCGTCCTCGTGCGCGGCATCGGGCAGGCTTTCACCTGCCGCGACGTTCCCGACAGCCTGGTGCGGGAAATTCTGCTGGCGGAAGGATGCTCCGCATGACGCTTCCGTCATGCGTTGCGCTATCGCAACACAGATGCGCGGATAGCACATAATCCCGCCATAGCCCCGCTCGGTGGGGCCGCTGAATCCCCCTCGTCCGGAAATAGTTGCAATCCGCACGTAATCCTATCGAAACAAACTGTTGCTTTTTCAACACGGTGCTCAGTTGTAATAGCAGCTTTGTCCACGATGCGGGTTCCTAATCCGGAACCGGAAGTTCTATAGGGGGTTAAGCATCACGCTGAGGTTGGCCGTCTGTGGTTTGACGGTTACTCGAACGGATGATCAAGAGGACGAAAAAATGCGTCTCCGCACGGCATTACTCGCCACCACGCTGATGGCAGCTGCACCTGTTGCAGCCAACGCGACAATCATTACCGGTCCGTATGTCGATCTGGGCGGTGGTTATAACCTGGTCCAGAACCAGCATGGCCATTTCGCCAACAATCCGACGGCTGGCATGTCCAGTTCGTCGCAGTACCGTCATCATGACGGCTTCACGGGCTTCGGCGCCTTCGGCTGGGGCCTTGGCAACGGCCTGCGCGTCGAGGTTGAAGGTCTCTATAACTATTCTGAGATCAATCACCGCAGCGGCACCGCTCCGGCCAGGACCAGCGGCAGCGACCAGTCCTATGGCGGCCTCGTGAACGTGCTGTATGATATCGACCTGAAGCAGTTCGGGATCGATGTTCCGGTGACGCCGTTCGTCGGTGTCGGTGCCGGCTATCTGTGGCAGCACTACAACCCGACCACGACCAGCTACGCCAGCTCGGCCAATCGCGTTGACCGCCTGGGCGGCACGACGGGTGGTTTCGCCTATCAGGGCATCGCCGGTGCGGCTTTCGACGTTCCGAACGTTCCGGGCCTGCAGATCACCGCGCAGTACCGCATGGTCGGCCAGACCTTCAACAACGGCTCGTTCACGATGTCCTCGTACAGCCCGTCGGGCCTGAGCCGTGGTCACGCGAACTTCGACCATCGCTTCAACCACCAGTTCATCCTGGGTCTGCGCTATGCGTTCGACACCGCGCCGCCGCCGCCGCCGCCGGCTCCGGTCGTTGTGCCGCCCGCCCCGACCCCGGCGCGCACCTATCTGGTGTTCTTCGACTGGGATCGTTCGGACCTGACGGGCCGCGCGCGTGAGATCGTGGCCGAAGCCGCCCAGGCTTCGACCCACATCCAGACGACGCGGATCGAAGTCAACGGCTACACCGACAACTCGGCGGCCCATCCGGGTCCGCGCGGCGAGAAGTACAATCTCGGCCTGTCCAACCGTCGCGCGCAGAGCGTGAAGGCTGAACTGATCCGTGACGGCGTGCCCGCGAACGCGATCGACATCCATGGTTACGGCGAGGCGCATCCGCTGGTTCCGACGGGTCCGAACACCCGCGAGCCGCAGAACCGTCGCGTGGAAATCATCCTGCACTGATCCTGGCGGTTTCCGTCTGGTTCGACAGGGTAAAGAGGGATGCCTTCGGGCATCCCTTTTTTATTGCGCGCCCTTCCTATCCATAGCCCCTGTCCATAGCCGACGAGACCGCGCAACGTGCCGGATTCCCGCCCCTCTCCCGCCGATACCCCGCGTCCCGGTGCGAAAGACGACCTGCGCGCCCGGATCTGGCCATTCCTGAAATTCGGGATCGTCGGCACAACGGGGCTGCTCTGGGATACGCTGGCGGTCTACGGCTTCCGGCCCCTGCTAGGTCTGACGGGCGCCACCGTGCTGGCCTATTTCATCGCGGCGAGCATGAACTGGCTGATGAACCGGCTCTGGACGTTCCGTCACGTCGTGCATGCCGATCGCCCCCTGATTCAGTGGGCCCGTTTCCTCCTGGCCAGTTCAGTGGGTTTCATCATGAATCGCGGCGTGGTCTTCACGCTGTTCCTGCTGTTTCCCCTCTGCCGGGCCGTTCCCGTTCTGGCTCTGGCCGCCGGGGCGCTTGCCGGCCTGGGCGCCAATTTCACGCTCAGCCACCGGATGGTCTTCCGCCACCGGCAGCGGAGCCTCTAAATCCGGCGGTTCAGAGCATACCGGACCGGCCGGCATGCCAGAACGCGGCCTCCAGCTTCACGGCGGTCCGGAATTCCGCAAGCAGCGCGGGATAGCGCCCCTCCGCGCCATAGCGCCCGGCCAGCCGTTCCAGCGTCATGAGTCCGGCATCCACCAACCCGATGAACTTCTCGCCTCCATAGAGGGCAATCCAGTCCCAATAGGGATTCCCCTCCCGCCGGGTCGCCGGGTCCGCCATCAATCGGGCACCGATTTCGCCGTAACCGATCAGGCACGGCGCCAACGTCACGATCAGGTCCAGCAGATCGCCCGCCTGCCCCCGGTCGAGAATGAAGCGGGTATAGGCCAGCAGTTCCAGCGATTCGGGCTGGCCGTGCAGATCCTCCACGCACAGTCCCCATCCGGCGCAATAGGCAATATGCAGCGCCAGTTCGGTATCCAGCAGGCCGGACACGATGCCGGAGGCCGAGCGCATGTCCTCCATCGTATCGGCCTTGTAGATCGCCAGCGCATAAGCCCGCGCATATTGAATCAGGTACAGATAGTCCTGGATCAGGAAGCGCCTGAAATCGGCCTCGGGCAGCGTCCCGTCCGCCATGCCGCGGACGAAGGGATGGTCGATGAACCGCTCCCAGTCCGCGCCGCAATCGCGCCGCAGCCTGCCGGCCAGGCCCTGTTCCAGGCGGGGCCAGTCCCGTTCCGCGATCCAGTTCATGCGTTCATCCTTCCGTCGGTGTTCTTATGGGGCGCCGATTCGCCTCACCGCGCGCCCTTGCTCTTCCTGCCGGGCACGCCGTGCGCTAGGTGATGGTATCCGAGCTTTCCAGCCTTCGCCATTTCAGGATCGTCAGCCCTCCGCCATGACCTCCACAAACGATATCCGCGCGACCTTCCTCGACTATTTCGCGGCCAACGGTCATCAGATCGTGCCGTCCTCGTCGCTGGTGCCGCGCAACGACCCGACCCTGCTGTTCACGAATGCCGGCATGGTCCAGTTCAAGAACGTCTTCACCGGGCAGGAAACCCGCCCCTACGCGCGCGCCACCACGGCGCAGAAGGTGGTCCGCGCCGGCGGCAAGCATAACGACCTGGACAATGTCGGTTACACCGCCCGCCATCACACCTTCTTCGAGATGATGGGGAATTTCTCCTTCGGCGACTATTTCAAGCCCGAAGCGATCGAATTCGCCTGGAACCTGATCACCCGCAATTTCGGGCTGTCCGCCGAAAAACTGCTGGTCACCGTCTACGCCGACGACGAAGACGCAGCCGCCCTGTGGCGCAAGATCGCGGGCCTGCCCGACCAGCGGATCATCCGCATCGGCACCTCCGACAATTTCTGGCGCATGGGCGACACCGGCCCCTGCGGCCCATGCTCGGAAATCTTCTACGACCACGGTCCCGGCGTTCCCGGCGGCCCCCCCGGCTCGCCCGACGAGGACGGCGACCGGTTCGTCGAGATCTGGAACCTCGTGTTCATGCAGTTCTTCGAGGACCCGCCGGGCACCCGCTCGCCGCTGCCGCGTCCCTCGATCGACACCGGCATGGGGCTGGAACGTTTCGCCGCCATCATGCAGGGCAAGCGCGACAATTACGACACGGACACGATGCGCGCGCTGATCCTGGCCTCGGCCGAGGCCACGGGCCAGGACCCGGACGGCCCGTTCCGCGCCAGCCACCGCGTGGTGGCCGATCACCTGCGCTCCACCTCGTTCCTGATCGCGGACGGCGTGCTGCCGTCCAAGGACGGTCGCGGCTACGTCCTGCGCCGCATCATGCGCCGCGCGATGCGCCACCTGCACATGATGGGCACCAAGGAGACGGTGTTCCACCGCCTCGTTCCCGCCCTGGTGCGCCAGATGGGCGCCGCCTACCCCGAACTGGTCCAGGCCGAAGCCCTGATCCGCGAGACCATGCGCGGCGAGGAGGAACGCTTCAAGGCGATGCTGGAGCGCGGCCTGGCGCTGCTGTCCGACGAGACGGCGAAGCTGGGTGACGGCCAGAAACTGCCCGGCGACGTGGCGTTCAAACTCTACGACACGTTCGGCTTCCCGCTGGACCTGACGCAGGACGCCCTGCGCGGCGGCAGCCACGAGGTCGATGTCGCGGGCTTCGACGCCGCGATGCAGGTGCAGCGCGAGCGCGCCCGCGCCGCATGGAGCGGCTCGGGCGACAGCGCGACCGAAACCGTGTGGTTCGAGGCCCGCGACACGTTCGGCGCCACCGAGTTCCTGGGCTACGCGACCGAACAGGCCGATGCCGAAATCCAGGCCATCGTCAGCAACGGCCAGTCCGTGACCGACGCCCCGGCCGGAACCGAAGTCGCCCTGCTTCTCAACCAGACCCCGTTCTACGGCGAAAGCGGCGGCCAGGTCGGCGACACCGGCCTGATCACCGCCCCCGGCCTGCGTATCGCCGTCACCGACACCCAGAAGCGGCTGGGCGACCTGCTGGTGCATTCCGGCACGGTGATCGAGGGCACGGCCCGCGTCGGCCAGGCGGTCACCGCCACCGTCGATCACGAGCGACGCAGCGCGATCCGCGCGCATCATTCCGCCACCCACCTGCTGCACGAGGCCCTGCGCCGGCGCCTGGGCGCGCATGTCACGCAGAAAGGCAGCCTGAACGCACCCGACCGCCTGCGCTTCGACATCAGCCAGCCCCGCCCGCTGACGCCGGAGGAAATCGCCGAGGTCGAAGCCGAGGTCAATGCCCGCATCCGCGAGAACAGCGCGGTCACCACCCGCCCGATGTCGCAGGAGGAAGCGGTGGCACAGGGTGCGATGGCCCTGTTCGGCGAGAAATACGGCGATGAGGTCCGGGTCGTGTTCATGGGCCCGGCCGAGGAAAACCGCCCGGCCTGGTCGATCGAGCTGTGCGGCGGCACACACGTCAACCGCACCGGCGATATCGGCCTGTTCCGCATCACGTCGGAAAGCGGCGTCTCGGCCGGCATCCGGCGCATCGAGGCGGTCACGGGCAAGGCCGCCGAAACGGCCTCGATCGCCACCGAGCAGCGGCTGGCGCAGGTCGCGGCGATGCTGCGCGTCTCGGCCGCCGAAGCTCCCGAGCGCCTCGCGGTGATCCTCGAAGAACGCAAGGTCATGGAACGCCAGATCTCCGACCTGCAACGCAAGCTGGCCAGCGGCGGCGACGGCGGCGCCACCACCGAGACGATCAACGGCATCGGCTTCATCGCCCGCAATGTGGGCGATCTGCCGGCGCGCGAACTCAAGCCGCTGGCCGACTCCCTGCGCCAGCAGGTCGGCTCGGGCGTGGTGGCCCTGGTCTCCACCGCCGACGGCAAGGGCAGCGTGGTCGTCAGCGTCACCGCCGATCTCACCGAACGTTTCGACGCGGTTGAACTCGTGCGGGCCGCCAGTGCCGCCATGGGCGGCAAGGGCGGCGGCGGACGGCGCGACATGGCCCAGGCCGGCGGCCCGGACGTGGCGCAGGCCGACGCGGCGCTCGACGCGGTACGCAAGTCCCTGACCTGACCTTAATAGCCTCCCCATCGCCGTGTCCCGACGACACGGCGATGTGTCCGGTGCCTGACATAGTATGTCCCGAGCCGTCGCAGGCGAAACCGGACCTGTGCCGTCCTCGTTTCCATGCTATCTTCGATGGGCCCGGCCATGCCGGCGCCCCGGCGCCCCCATGCCAAGACGGCACGCCTCCTTCAGGACGGCCGTTGTCAGGGTGACCGTTCGAACGCCACCGTGAAGTTCCAGGCGGACTTCAGAACATAGGGACCTTCGATGGCCGACACCGACGCCAAGAAAACATTGATCTCGCTCCTGCATGGGGTCGAGAAATTCAATGCCGAGATCTTCCCGCAGAATCGCGAACTGTTCGCGGAACTGGCGGGCCAGCAATCTCCGGACACGCTGTTCATCGCCTGCGCCGACAGCCGGGTGAATCCCAGCATGATCACGCAGACCCAGCCGGGCGACCTGTTCGTTCTGCGCAATATCGGCAACATCGTCCCCGCCTACGGCGAAATGCTGGGCGGCGTGTCGTCGGCCATCGAATATGCGGTCCTGGCACTGGGCGTATCGCATATCATCGTCTGCGGTCACTCCGATTGCGGGGCGATGAAAGCCCTGCTGGACCCCGATCCGTCGAAACTGGCCCACATGCCCACCGTCGCTTCCTGGCTGCGCAATGCCGAAGCCGCGCGGGCCGTCGCGGGCGCGCTGAAGGCGACCGACGCGGGTCCGGAATCCGTCCGCAGCCTGGCGGAACAGAACGTGCTGCTGCAAATCGCCCATCTGCGCACCCATCCGGCCGTCGCCGCCGGCCTGGCTCGCAACACGCTGATCCTGCAAGGCTGGTTCTACGACATCGCCAGCGGCGAGGTCGTGATCCTGGACGAGTCCACACGCTCCAGCATCCATGTCGATGAAGCCATCTCCCGCCTGACCCGCGAGGTGGATGCGAAGCCTGTACAGGTCTGATCCACGATCGACGGCCATCCGCCTCCTGGCCTGCGCCGGGTGGCTGGTGGCCGTCCTCGCCGCACCGCCACGCCAAGGTGCCGCCGCCCGCACGATCAAGATCTCGACCTGGAACCTGGACTGGCTGACGGCTCGGCCGCAGGGCGACCCCGCCCTTCCCCCCGACCTTCATCATCGCAGCGACGCCGGCCTGCGCCAGTTGGCGCTCTACGCCGCACGGCTCAACGCCGACATCATCGGGTTTCAGGAAGTCGATTCCCCAGCCCTGGCCGCCCGCCTGTTCCCGCCCAACCGTTACCATATCGTCATGAGCGACGATCATGTGGTCCAGCGCGTCGGACTGGCGGTCGCCGCCGGGCTGACCGTCACCCGCCATCCGGACCTGTCGGCACTCGACGTCTATCCGCCCGACGCCCCCCACCATCTGCGGACGGGGTTGGATGTCACGATCGACGACGGCACCGCCAGCCTGCGCATCCTCATCGTGCATCTCAAGGCCGGCTGCCGCAACGCGGCCCTGGCCGACCGGCGGCCGGCCTGCCGCACGCTCGCCCGGCAACTGACGGTGCTGGACGACTGGATTGCCCAACGACAGGATGAAGGCGTAGCCTTCCTGGTCATGGGGGACTTCAACCGCAACCTCACCCCGTCCGACCCGTTCTTCCAGCAACTGGAAGCCGACGGCCCGCTGACATTGACCACGGCCGGACGCGCCAGCCCATGCTGGGGCGGCACCTATTTCATCGACCACATCCTGCTGGGCAACCAGGCCCGCGCGTGGCTCCACCCCGACAGCCTCCGGGTCCTGACATACGATGCACGGGACCCCGCCCAGGCGCCGGACCTGTCCGATCATTGCCCGGTCTCGGTCGGGCTGGAAATGCCCTGACCGGGCAGGAAGGTTTCCCCATGGAATATCGCCATCTCGGCCGTTCCGGCCTGCGCGTCTCCGCCGTCGGGCTGGGCTGCAACAATCTGGGCGGCCGCATCGGGCTGGAGGACTCCCGGGCGGTGGTTCATCAGGCCCTGGACAGCGGCATCACCCTGTTCGATGTCGCGGATGTCTATGGCCGGCGCGAGGCCCATTACGGCGCCTCGGAGGAAACGCTGGGCGCCATTCTCGGGCCGCACCGCAACGCGATCGTGCTGGCCACCAAATTCGGCATGCCCATGGATGCCGAAGGTCATCTTCAGGGCGCGTCGCGCCGCTATATCCGCCAGGCCGTCGAAGCCAGCCTGACCCGCCTGCGCACGGACCGGATCGACCTGTACCAGGTCCACACCCCCGACCCGGCCACCCCGATCGAGGAAACCCTGCGCGCCTTGGACGACCTGACCCGCGAGGGAAAGATCCTTTACGCCGGCTGCTCCAATTTTCCCGCCTGGCAGGTCGCCGACGCCTGCCACATCGCCCGCGCGACCGGACAGGCCGGCTTCATCTCATGCCAGGACGAACTGTCACTGCTGGCGCGCGACGCATTGCGCGACCTGGTGCCGGCGATCCGTCATTACGGCCTGGGGTTGCTCCCTTACTTCCCATTGGCCAGCGGCATCCTGACCGGGAAATACCATCGCGACACCCCGCCACCCCCCGGCAGCCGGCTGAGTGCGTGGATCCATCTGGCCGACCGCTACCTGACGGATGCCAACTGGACCCTTCTCGACCGGCTGAATACCGTAGCGCGCACGCACGGGCGCAGCCTGACCGAACTGGCCTTCGGCTGGCTCCTGTCGCACGATGTCGTAGGATCGGTCATTGCCGGCGCCACCCGCCCCGCTCAGATCGAGGCCAACGTCGCCGCCGCCGCGCACCCGCTGACGGCGGAAGAACGCACGGCGCTCGCAACCGCGCTCTCCGGCGACGACTGACCATCCATCAGACCCAACCGCCCTCGCCATGAAAAGCGAGGCGGACCCGAAGACGGGTCAGGCGGGCCACACTCCCGAGAAAAAAGCCGCCCGCCAACCGATCAGGATCATGCCGATGACAAACAGGATCGCACCCATCAACTGAAAGACATCGCGCAGCGGGGTCTGGGGCGCGCGATCCTCGATTTCAGGCATGCACTGCTCCCTTCCTGTATTATTATTACTGTTTTTAACACCCGTGATGACAGCACGAAAAGGGGCGACACGCCCGGTGACTTGTTTTGTGAAGAAAACACCATCGTGCAGGACACAAAAGCGCGTCACATTCCCGTCAGGAACGATCTGAAAACAACGCGCCTCGCATGACCGGCAGGCTGAGGGACCGGCAGACTGAGGCGCCAGCCGACTGTGGGAACGGAGCAGCCTGTCACCCGGGATGGCGCAGCAGGCCCCCTTCCACCCGCAAGGTCGCCCCGGTCGTGGCGGATGCCTGCGGCGAGCAGACATAGGCAACCATGCTGGCGATCTCCTCGGGCTCCGCCAGACGGCGGATCAACGAGGCCGGGCGGTGCTGCGGCACGAACTCGGCCATGATCTCCTCGATCGGCCGACCGCTCTCCCGCGCCGCCTTCGCGAACATCTCCATCACGCCTTCGGTCCGCGTCGGCCCCGGCAGCACCGAATTGACGGTCACGCCCGTTCCGGGAACCCCCTCGGCGATCCCACGGGCAATGGCGACCTGCGCGGCCTTGGAGAACCCGTAGGCAACCATGTCCGCCGGAATATTCAGCGCCGATTCGCTGGAGACGAACACCACCCGCCCCCATGCCCGCTCCACCATGCCCGGCAGATAATGGCGGGTCAGGCGCACGCCGCTCAGTACATTGATGTCGAAGAAACGCTGCCAATCCTCGTCCGGCGTCTCAAGAAACGGTTTCTGCTCGAAAATGCCCAGATTATTGACGAGAATATCGGCCTGCGGAACGAGGCGGACAAAGCCGTCGATCCCCTCTTTCGTGCCCAGATCGCCCGGCACGCCGCGCAGCCGCGCGGTGGGCATGCGGGTCCGGATAGAGGCCATGGCCTCATCCACACGGGCCTGACTGCGGCCGTTGACGATCACATCCGCCCCGGTTTCGGCCAGCGCCAGCGCGACAGCCAGCCCGATCCCGGCGGTCGAGCCGCTGACGATCGCCGTTTTTCCTGCCAGATCGATTTTCATTCCGCTTCCTCCTTCCGCATGTCCGTCACCACAAGCGGGGTGTGTCGTCAGGCCGCCTTCTCCTGTTCCGCCAGGCGACCCAGGGCCTGAACCGTGTCCTTCGCCAGACGGATGCGCTGCGCATTCGTCATTTCACGCACCAGCGCCAGCTTGTGGTCTGGACGTAGGCGGACATTGCCCTCTTTCTGCTTCGCCATCCATGCCACCAACCCGGCGGGATTGGCGAAATGATTGCCCCGGAACTGGATCACCATCCCTTTCGGCCCAGCCTCCAGCCGCTCGACACCCGCCTCACGGCACAGGCGCTTGATCGCGACGACATCCAGCAGGTTGCGCACCGGATCGGGCAACGAGCCGAACCGATCCACCAGTTCGGCCTCCATCGCCTCGATCTCGGCATCGTTCGCCAGCCCGGCGATGCGGCGATACAGCCCCAGCCGCACCGGCAGGTCCGGCACATACTCTTCCGGAATCAGCACCGGCAGGCCGAGGATGATATTCGGCGTCCAGTCCCGGTCCGCGGCCTTGCGCCGGCCCTTCTCGGCCCGCAGTTCCGCCACCGCGTCTTCCAGCATCTGCTGGTAGAGTTCGATTCCGACCTCGCGGATATGGCCCGACTGCTCGTCACCCAGCAGGTTGCCCGCGCCGCGCAGATCCAGATCATGCGAGGCCAGGGTAAAGCCCGCCCCCAGCGTATCAAGCGTCTGCATGACCTCCAGCCGCTTCTCGGCGGCGGCGGAGAGCACATGCGTCTGCGGCCAGGTCAGGTAGGCATAGCCGCGCTGCTTGCCGCGTCCCACGCGCCCGCGAAGCTGGTAAAGCTGCCCCAGGCCGAACATGTCGGCCCGATGGATGATCAGCGTATTCACCGCCGGCATGTCCAGCCCGCTTTCCACGATATTGGTGGAGAGCAGGATGTCGTATTTGCCGTCGCTGAATTCGGTCATCACCCGTTCCAGCTCGGTGGGCGTCAGGCGCCCATGGGCCTGCACCAGCCGCGCGTCGGGCACGATCTCCTGCAAGCGCGCGCCCATCCGGTCCAGATCCTCGATCCGCGGCACCACGCAGAAGATCTGCCCGCCCCGGAACCGCTCGCGCTGGATCGCCTCGCGGATCACCACGCTGTCGAAGGGCATGATGAAAGTACGCACCGCCAGCCGGTCGGTCGGCGGCGTGGCAATCAGGCTCATCTCCCGCACGCCGGTCAGCGCCAGTTGCAGCGTGCGCGGCAGCGGCGTGGCCGACAGGGTCAGGACATGCACATCCTCGCGCAGCGCCTTCAGCTTCTCCTTGTGGGAGACCCCGAAATGCTGCTCCTCGTCGATGATCAGCAATCCCAGATCGGCAAACTGCACGCCCTTGGCCAGCAGGGCATGGGTGCCGATGATGATGTTGACCGTGCCGTCGGCCAGCCCCTTGCGCACGGCAGCCGCTTCCTTGGCCGTCACCATGCGCGACAATTGCGCCACCGTCACGGGCAGCCCGGCGAACCGGGCGGAGAAGGTGCGGAAATGCTGCCGCGCCAGCAGCGTGGTCGGCACCACCACCGCCACCTGCGCGCCCGACATCGCGGCCACGAAGGCCGCACGCAACGCCACCTCGGTCTTGCCGAACCCGACATCGCCGCACACCAGACGATCCATCGGCCGGCCGGAACCCATATCCTCCAGCACATCGACAATGGCGCGCGACTGGTCCTCGGTCTCCGCAAAGGGGAAGCGACTGCAGAATTCGTCCCACAGCCCTTCCGCCGGGGTCAGGCTGGGCGCCTCGCGCAGGGCGCGCATCGCGGCGGTACGGATCAGTTCGCCCGCCATGTCGCGAATGCGCTGCTTCATCCGCGCCTTGCGGTTCTGCCACGACGCCCCGCCCAGCTTGTCCAGCGCCACCCCGGCCTGATCGGACCCGAAGCGACTGAGCAGCTCGATATTCTCGACCGGCAGAAACAGCTTCTCGCTGCCGTCATAGACCAGACGCAGGCAGTCATGCGGCGCGCTGCCGACCGCCACCGTCTCCAGCCCGTCATAGCGGCCGATGCCGTAATCCTGATGCACCACCAGGTCGCCTTCCGCGATCTCCGACGCTTCGGCGATAAACTGGTCGGCCCGCTTGCGGCGGCGCGGCGGTCGCGCAATCCGCTCGCCCAGCAGATCCTGTTCCGACACGAAGGCCAGATTGTCGGCAATGAAGCCGCGCTCCAGCCCCAGCGTCAGCAACCCGACGGTGCCGGCCGGCAGATCCTGCGCCTGGGTCCAGGTCTCGAAACTCTCGGCCCGCATGCCATGCTCGCGCAGCAGCGTCGCGATCCGCTCGCGCGATCCACGGGTCCAGGCCGACAGATAGACCCGGCGCCCGGTCTCGCCCCATTGCCGGACCTGCGCATCGAGCATGGCGAACACGTTCTCACGCGATCCATCCACCACCGAGCGGGCAAACAGGATTCCCGGCCGCCCAAGCGCGTCGATCCCCTCCGCCCCATCCGGGCGGGAAAAGGGGTTGAACACCACCACCGGGCGGCCGGCCAGCATGCCGTCCCACCCCTTGCGGTCCAGATACATCAGATGCGGCGGCAGAGGACGATACGGAACCTCGCCCTCGCGCACCGGCTGGCGCCGCGCCTCGAAATGGTCGGCGATCATCTCCAGCCGCGACGACAGAACCTCGTCCGCCTGATGCGCCATGATCACCGCCACGCCCGGCAGATAATCGACCAGCGTTTCCAGATGTTCGTAGAACAGCGGCAACCAGTGCTCCAGCCCGGCATGGCGCCGCCCGTCGGAGACATGCTGGTAGAGCGGGTCGCCGCCGGCGGCCGGCCCGAACAGATCGCGCCAACCGGTACGAAAGCGCGAGATACTGGCCTGATCGAGGCTGAAATCGGCCACCGGACGCATCACGAACCGGTCCAGCCGCTCGGAGGACCGCTGGGTGGCCGGGTCGAACCGACGGATATTCTCGACCTCGTCGCCGAACAGGTCCAGCCGCACCGGCTCCGCCTCGCCGGAGGGGAATATGTCGAAAATGCCGCCACGGGTCGCGAATTCGCCCGGCTCCATCACCGTATCGGTGCGGTTGTAGCCGTTGGTCACCAGCAGTTCGATCAGGAATTCCTGGTCCAGATTGTCGCCGGCCGCGACCGTCAGCGACTGGCCGCGAAAGGCCGCGCGCGGCGTCACCCGCTGCACCAGCCCACCCACCGTGGTCAGCACGATGCGCGGCCCCGTCGCGGGCTCCAGCAGGCGCGTCAGGGTCGCGACCCGTTCGGCGACGATCGCCGGATTGGGCGACACCCGATCGTAGGGAAGGCAATCCCACGCCGGAAAACGCAGGATCTCCGCATGCGGCGCGATGAACGAGAGCAGGTCGCCGATCCGCGCCATGCCCGCGTCGTCGCGCGCCACATGCAGCACCGGCCCGTCATGCTCGCGCGCGCGCCGGGCGACGAGAAAGGCGTCGTACCCATCCGGCACGCCCCAGACATTCATCCAGCCGGAAGGCCCGGCGGGCTGGTCCCTTCCCTCTGCTGTCATCGTTCTCCCCGGATCGCGGCCTGCCGGGCGGGATCGTTGGCGTCGGCGATGATCGCGCGCATCATCGGGCAGTCAACCTCCGCCGGCACCGGCTTGCGGCCACTCAGCCAGTCCGCCAGATCGGCGTCAGGCAGGTCCATCACCGTTTCCAGCGCATCCATGTCCGCATCCGACATCCCCGCCAGACGCGGCGCCACGAAGCCGCCGATCAGGATGTCGGCCTCATGCGTGCCGCGATGCGTGGCGCGGAAATAGATCCGGCGACGGCGCGGATCGAGGGTCGAAAAGTCCGGTATGTCGAGGGACATGGTGCCTGCCCTGATATGGTTTCGTTTTGTTCCTTCGCGTTGCTGTCCTATAGCCCTCCGTCAGGGTCCTGTCAGCCCGGCAGTCGCACCGCCCCCCAGAAACGGCCCCCGCGGAAAGAAACCGGGGAATTGAGGACGATCGAGCCCAGCGTGTCCGATACCACCCCCCAGGACGATTCACCGGGCCTTCTCGGCCCGCTTCTGGCCCCGCTTCTGGCCCCGCTCGCCACGCTGCCAGGGGTCGGCGCCGCCACCGCGAAGCTGCTGGCGCGCGCGACCGGCGGCACGCGCGTGGCGGACCTGCTGTTCCACCTTCCCGAATCCGTGATCGACCGACGCTATCGCCCCCCGATGCGCGATGCCGTTCCGGGCCGGATCTGCACCCTGTCGGGCACCGTGCAGCGGATCGACGCCCCCGCGCGCGGCTCGCGCCAACCCTGGCGGGTCCGCCTGTCGGACGGCAGCGGCGCGATCGACCTGGCGTTCTTCTCCCCCTACCAGGCACGACAGATGGTCACCGGCAGCGCGGTCGCGATCTCGGGCATGCTGGATTCGTTCGGCGACCGACTCTCGATCGCCAACCCCGACCACATCGTGCCGGGCGGCGACATCGGGCGCATCCCGATGCTGGACCCGGTCTGGCCGCTGACGGCGGGCCTCTTCCCCCGCCATGTCCGCAACGCGCTGCAACAGGTCTTCCAGCACTTCCCCGCCCTGCCGGAATGGCTGGACCCCACGCTCGTCGCACGACGGCACTGGCCGGATTTCGAAACCGCGCTCCGCCAGTTGCACTGCCCCGATGAATTTCCCGACCTGCTGAAGGACGATGCCTACGCCGCCGCGTCCGAACGGGCGCGCCTGCGCCTGGCCTGCGACGAACTGCTGGCCGAACAGGTGGCGATGGCCGAAGCCCGGCGGCGCAACCGCAACCGTCCCGGCCGGTCGATCGTGCCCACAGGCACGCTGCGCACCACATCGCTGGAGCGTTTCGGCCACCTTCCGACCGGCGCCCAGACCCGCGCCCTGCGTGAGATCGACGCCGACCTCGCATCCCCCAGCCCGATGCTGCGCCTGGTGCAGGGCGATGTCGGCGCGGGCAAGACGCTGGTTGCCCTGCAAGCGATGCTGGGCGTGGTGGAGGCCGGCCACCAGGCGGTGCTCATGGCCCCGACCGAAATCCTGGCCCGCCAGCACCTGGCCACCTTCACCCGGCTGGCCCCCGTCCCGGTCGCCTTCCTCAGCGGCAGCATCAAGGGCCGCGCCCGACGCGCGGTGCTGGACGAGATTTCCACCGGCCGCGCCCCCCTTGTCGTCGGCACGCACGCCCTGTTTCAGGACAAGGTGGTCTTCGCCGACCTCGCGCTGGCGGTGATCGACGAACAGCACCGTTTCGGCGTCGAACAGCGGCTCCTGCTGGGCGAAAAAGGCCACCTCACCGACATCCTGGTCATGACCGCCACGCCGATTCCCCGCACCCTGCTCCTGACCCAGTGGGGCGAGATGCAGGTCAGCCGCCTGGACGAAAAGCCGGCGGGCCGTCTGCCCATCCGCACCTCGCTGCACGCCATGGCGTCACTGGGCGACCTGCTGGATGGCATCGGCCGCGCCATCGCCGGCGGCGCGCGCGTCTTCTGGGTCTGCCCGCTGGTCAGCGAGAGCGAGGCCCTGGACATCGCGGCGGCGGAAGCCCGCTTCGCGGTGCTGGCCGAACGGTTCGGCCCGATCGTGGGCCTCGCCCACGGCCAGCAGGACATCGCGGTGCGCGAGGCCGCGATCGCCGATTTCGCCGCCGGCCGCACCCGCATCCTGGTCGCGACGACGGTGATCGAGGTCGGGGTCGACATCCCCGCCGCGACGGTCATGGTCATCGAGCACGCCGAACGGTTCGGCCTGGCGCAGTTGCACCAGTTGCGCGGCCGCGTCGGTCGCGGCGGCGACGAATCCTTCTGCCTGCTGCTGCATGACGACGCCCTGGGCAAGACGGCGCGGCGCAGACTGTCCCTGCTGCGCGACACCGAGGACGGCTTCCTGATCGCCGACGAGGATTTCCGCCTGCGCGGCGGCGGCGACCTGACGGGCCGCCGCCAGTCCGGCCTGCCGGACCTGCGACTGGCCACCGGCGCCCGGCTGGACCTGCTGGTCGCGATCGCAGCACAGGACGCGCAACGGATCGTCGAAGGCAACGCCGAGACAAGGCGCGGCGCGGTCGCCCTGGCCGTGGAACTGTTCGACCGTCACGACGCCGCCCGAACCCTACGCTCCGGCTAGAGCAGACCCTCGGCGCCGCGAAGAACACGCCCGCCTTGACGGGCGGATTCCCAGAGCCTGACCGAACATGCGCGCTGGCGGCGAATGGCCATCAAGGCCACTCCGCTCCGATGCGCGGAAACACACGCCGGGCGCGGCCCGAAGCGGGCCGCTCCCGCTCGCCAGCCCGCATGTTCGGTCAGGCGTTCAGAATTTGGCCGACAGGGCCAGCGACCCGTAATTGAACAGCCCGCTGCGCGCGCCCTTGAATTCCTGGGTCTGCCACACCTGGCTGTAGGACAGGCGCATCCCGTGCCACATGATCGCGAGGCCGGCATGGATCTCGCCCACATCCCAGTTCACCGGCACATGCGGCGAATTGCTGCGGATCGTATTGCCTTGCAGGGTGGCGTCATAACCGACGGCGTAGCCGGTCACGTTGCCGAAGACATACCACGACACCGGGCGCGTCAGCCGGTAGGCATCGGTACCATCGGTGCCCGGCCCGATCGTGGGCGTGCCGAAATCGCTGTTCAGCCCCTGGCCGATCCGGAACGTATCGGCCACCGAGCCATAGATCCGGTAATCGCCGATCGCGGCCGAGGTCGCGGGCAGCATATCCATCGAAATACCGAAGACATCGGCCAGCGGAAACCGCCAGGTCCGCCCCGCCTGCACCTGAAAGATCGGCTGGTTCTGCAACTGGTGGTGCCACCCCAGGTTCCGGGTGTCGCCGATCGCGCCGTGGAAACCGTTCTGCAATTTCTCGCCCAGCCCGGCCGGCCCCATGACACCGACCTGGATACCGAACACCGACCGGGAAAGATCGGTATCGTTGATCAGGTTGATGGTGCCGAGCAAAAGGCTGGCATAAGGCCGGTCACGCGGCGACGGCGTGCTGATCTGCGTATTTTCCGGGGTAAAGATAAGCTGCTGCAAGCCCATGCTGATGCGGGTGACGCCTGCCCCCATGATGGCATGATTGATGGTCTCGATCGGGGCCGGCTGGTTGTCGGTGCCCGAGGTCCAGTTCAGGCGCAGCCCACTGGTATAATACTGGTCCGACGTTCCCTTCAGGGTACTGACCGCGTCGTTTTCCCCCTGGATCGTCCAGGTTCCGTACGGGTCCTGCAACGGCGTGGCGTGGGCCGGGGCACAAACGGCTGCCGCGAGGCACCCCATCCCGGCGAGCGTACCGACACGCGCCATCCAAAGGGCTTTTCTTTCCGTCTTTGTCTGGCCCATCAGCTTCCCTTTTCACCTGCGCGACGCCGCATCCGAACCGCGCCCACCGACTGTCTAAAACGTCCCGGCGTTTCGAGAAAGCCCATGGGTGACTTTCGTGATCGGACGACCCACGCCAGCCCGCCGTCATGCACGGCTATCCGGCCCCCCACCGCCGACGGCGCCAACATTAATGCTTGGTCATATTAAAGATGACGGCATGATGGAACCACGGGCCGAAGTTATGCTTATCTGTATCGGACACCGACGCATTCGTGCTAGGGTCCGCGCGGGGAAAGGATGCTGTCCGCCACGGCCGCTCAGGCGGTTCGGAGAACGGTTGTGTAATGCCTTGATCCAGCAAAATTTCTTCATCCGGTGGCTCCTGGGACAGGACCCGCCAACTAGACCTCGGGATTACGACCGTTGAGAAGTAACAGGACCGACCGCAGCCCCCGTTCCCCGCGCCGCGGCGGATTTGACGACGATTTCATGTCGCCGCCGACGTTCGGTGATCGTGGCAGCAGCGGAGCTCCCCGTCGCCCCATGGGCGGTGGTGGTGGCGCCCCCTCCCAGGTGATCGCCTCGGGACCGGAGATCAGTGCCTCCGTAAAATGGTTCAACAGCGAGAAGGGTTTCGGCTTCGTCGAACTGGCCGACGGTTCGGGCGATGTCTTCCTTCACGCCAACGCGCTGGCAACGACCGGCCACAGCTCCGTCTCCCCCGGCACGACGCTGGTGGTCCGCATCGGCCAGGGGCCGAAGGGTCGCCAGGTCGCCGGAGTGGTCTCGGTCGACGAGAGCACGGCCCAGCCGGAGCGTCCGCGCGGTTTCGGTGCCGGCCCCGGCGCCCCGCGTGCCCCCGGCGGCTTCGGTGCCCGTCCGGCCCGTCCGGCCCCCGATCTGTCGCATGCGCAGGACATGCGCGGCATCGTGAAGTGGTACAACGCCACGAAGGGCTTCGGCTTCATCACCCCGGAAAGCGGCGGCAAGGACATTTTCGTCCACGCTTCGGCTCTGGAGCGTTCGGGCCTGACCGGCCTGACCGAAGGCCAGACGGCGAACGTGCAGGTCGTCCAGGGCCAGAAAGGCCCCGAGGCCGCGTCGATCAGCGTCGACTGATCCGGCATCAAGCCTGATCAACAAGCAGGGTCGCCCTCGGGCGGCCCTGTTTTTGTTTGGGCGGCACGCTTCCCCGCGCGCCGCGCCGCCAAAGCGGATCGCGGCCAGGGGCACACGCGCCCAGCCACGCTCAAAGAGCCGTTAAAACAATAAAATAGCGTAATGCAAGGCGGCCGAGCCGGCCTATTCCTTGCCCTTGTTGCGCATCAGCCGCGCCTTGTCGCGCTGCCAGTCGCGCTCGGCGATCGCATGGCGCTTGTCGGCCTTCTTGCGCCCCTCGCCGATCCCCAGCGTCACCTTGGCCAGGCCACGGGCATTGAAATGGATATCCAGCGGCACCAGCGTCACGCCCTCGCGCGCCACGGCGCCCAGCAGCTTGTTCACCTGCTTGCCGTGCAGCAGCAGCTTGCGCGGCGCGCGGGGTTCGAAGCGCGATAGCACGCCGCCCTGATATTCGGGGATATAGCTGTTAAACAGCCAGATCTCGCCATTCCGGTCGCCGGCATAGGCTTCGTTGATCGTGGCCCGCCCCATGCGCAGGCTCTTGACCTCCGGCCCCTTCAGCACCAGCCCGGCCTCGACCGTCTCCAGGATCTTGTAGTCGAACCGCCCCTTGCGATTCTGCGCCGCGATCCCGTGCGAGATCATGCCACTCTTGTTTTTCTCGGCCATCGTCAGTTCAACAGGCCCACGGCGGCCAGCGCCTCGCGGACAAGGACGCGGGACGCTTCGGTCAGCGGCGCCAGCGGCAACCGGCAGGTCTCGCCCCCCAGCCCCAGCAGGCTGGCGGCATATTTCACCGGCGCCGGATTGCTCTCGCAGAACAGCGCATCGTGCAGCGGCGAAAGCCGGTCCTGCAACGCCATCGCATCCGCCACGCGCCCATCCTGCCAGGCCCGGTGCAGTTCGGCGCACAGGCGCGGCGCCACATTCGAGGTCACGCTGATGCAGCCATCCCCTCCGGCGGCCAGAAACGAGACCACGGTACCATCCTCGCCCGAAAGCTGATTGAAGGGCTTGTGATCGATCGCCCGACGCACCTGGATCGGCCGCAGCAGGTTGGCGGTGGCATCCTTCACCCCGACGATCCGGGCATGCCGCGCCAGCCGCGCCATGGTCTCGACCGAAATATCGACCACCGAGCGGCCGGGAATATTATAGACGACCAGCGGCAGGTCGGTCGCATCGGCAACCGCCATGAAGTGACGATACAGCCCTTCCTGCGTCGGCTTGTTGTAATAGGGCGCAACGACCAGAATGGCATCCGCCCCCGCCGCCTTGGCATGGCGGGCCATATTGACGGCCTCGGCGGTGCTGTTGGAGCCCGCGCCGGCAATGACCGGCACCCGTCCCGCCACGACCTGAACCGTGTATTCGACCACGCGCGCATGTTCGTCATGCGTCAGGGTCGGGCTTTCTCCCGTCGTGCCCACCGGCACGACACCCGACGACCCTTCGGTCACCTGCCAGTCGAGGAATCGGCCCAGCGCCGGAAAATCCAGCGACCCGTCATCGTTCATCGGCGTAATCAGGGCTGTGATCGAACCCTTGAACATAGTCGTTTCCACTCGAATCTCGCAGGCTGTGACACGGGCCGCCCCTCGGGCCACCCCGGCAGGATCGTGATCCCGCCTGTTCTGTTAATCCACGGTGTTAATGCCGGGCATGGTGGCTAGGCAACCTTCATCGGTCCGCCATCCCGTTTCCCCGGAACGGCGACCCCGGATAAACACCCAGAATCGCGGAGGTTTCCGAAAAGAAGGCCAGTTCCGCCAAAGCCTGCGCCAGCGCCGCATCCTCGGGGTGCCCTTCGACATCGAGCAGAAACTGCGTCGCGGCGAACGACCCGTCCAGCATGTAGCTCTCCAGCCGCGTCATGTTCACGCCGTTGGTCGCAAACCCGCCCAGCACCTTGTAGAGCGCCCCGGCCGTATTGCGCACCCGGAACAGCACGGTGGTCAGCGTGCCCGCCTGCCCCGGTGGCGGCCGCACCGCCTCGCGCGACGTGATGTAGAAGCGGGTCGTATTATGCGCCGCGTCCTCCACATTATGCCGCAGCACCACGAGACCGTTCAGTTCCGCCGCCAGCGCCGACGCCACGGCCACATCCTCGGGGTTGTTCCACCGCGCCACCAGTTCGGCCGCGCCCGCCGTATCGAATTCCACCACCGGCGTCAGACCCAGCGCCTCGACGATCCCCCGGATCTGCCCCATGGCGACCGGATGGGTATGGACCCGCCGCGCCTGCGCGATCGTGCTGCCGGGCACGCCCAGAAGACAATGCTCGACCCGCTGGAAATGCTCGCCGACGATGTTCAGCCCCGCCTGCGGCAGCAGGGCATGAATATCCGGCACCCGCCCCGCCAGGCTGTTCTCGCAGGCCAGCATGCCCAGGTCTGCGCGCCCGTCATGCACCGCCGCGATCGCATCGGCGAAGGTTTCGCAGGGCAGCGTGCTCCAGCCGGGAAAGGCCTGCCGGCACGCCAGGTCGGAATAGGCGCCCGGCCGCCCCTGAAAGGCGATGATCCCCATATGGGGAATCGACGGTGCGCCGGGAGATATCGACGGCGCGCCGCTCATGCCACGTCCGCCATCATGCGGCGCGCGCGTTCCAGGTCCGCCGGCGTATCCACGCCGAACGGCGCCGCCCCGATCCGGGCACATCCGATGATCATTCCGGCCTCCAGGGCTCTAAGCTGTTCCAGTTTTTCACGCCTTTCCAAAGCCGCTTCGGGCAGGGCCACGAACCGCGCCAGCGCCGCCCGGCGATAGGCATAGATCCCGACATGATGCCACAACGCCCCCTCGCCCCACGGAACCGCCGCCCGCGAAAAATACAGCGCCCGCGCCACGGCGCGCGGGGCACCCTCGGGAAACGCGCATGCGACCTTCACCACCGAGTCCGCCTGCGCCTCGCCGGGTTCCGTGACCGGGGCGACCAGCGTACCGATATCGACGGCCCGGTCGGCCAGCGGCAGCAGGGCGGCGGCCAGGGTCTCCGGCGCCAGCCCCGGCAGGTCGCCCTGAAGGTTGAGCACCACGTCATGCCGGCCGTCCGGATCGACGGTCGCAAGCGCGTGCCACACCCGGTCGGAGCCCGAAGGCAACGCCGGGTCGGTCAGGACGGCGGTACCACCCGCCGCCTCCACCACCCGCGCCAGTTCGGGGTCGGCCACAGCGACCACGACCGGCCCGATATCGGCCGCGCGCGCGCGCTCCAGCACATGCACGATCATGGGCCGGTCGCCGATCATGGCCAGCGGCTTGCCCGGCAGGCGCGTCGAGGCCATGCGGGCAGGAATGATGACGATTGGATTCATGCGAACACGCAGCAGGCCCTGACACTCGAAAGCGGCGGAAACGTCCGGCCGGGGAAACGCCGCTGCGGACACGCGCTCCGGCCCATCGGCACGATCCCACGCAGCTTCACACAAGGCGGGCGGCAGTCTAGGTAAGGACCGGCCAGCATGCAACCGAAACACCGATGGAGCATCGTAACCCGGATGGACAGCCACGACGCCAACCGCATCGGCGCAGCTTTCCTGCTGACCGCGCTGGCAATGGCCGGCAGCGTCTGGGCCGGACACCGGGCCATACCCGAGGCCATTCCGCTCCATCCGGCCTTCGCCCTGCCCGAACCGCCCGACGGATCGGCCGGCCTCTCGGTCGCCGAAGCCCTCGCGCATGCCGATCCCAAAGCCGGACAGGCCCTCGCGGCACGATCCTGCGCGATGTGCCACAGCTTCACGCAGGGCGCCCCCCCGGCGGTCGGCCCCAATCTGTTCGGCGTCGCCGGCACCCCGATCGCCGACCTCCCCGGCTACAGCCTCTCCCCCGCGCTCCTGGCACACCGGTCGGAACTCTGGACCGACGAAACCCTGTCGGCGTGGCTGGAAAGCCCGGCCCGCTTCGCGCCGGGCACCCGCATGGCCTTCCCCGGCCTGTCCGACATCCGCGACCGCGCGGCGATCATCGCCTACCTGCACACCCTGTCCGACGGAGGACACCAGCCATGACCCACACCGGCACGCCTCTCGCCGCCGCCCTCCCCGATGCCGACCGCCTGCTGGACGCCGCGACCGCCGCCGCCGATGCCGCCGCCTGCGTGATCCGTCCATTCTTCCGCTCCGGGGTCACGGTCGACGACAAGAGCGACCAGAGTCCGGTCACCGTCGCCGACCGCACCGCCGAGCGCACCATCCGGGCGATCCTGGCCGAACGCCTGCCCGACCATGCCGTACTGGGCGAGGAATTCGGGCTGGAGCGCGCGGGCTCCCGCCACTGCTGGGTGATCGACCCGATCGACGGCACACGAGCCTTCGTCACCGGCCGCCCCACCTTCGGCACCCTGATCGCCCTGCTGGAAGACGGCGTACCGGTGCTGGGCATCATCGACCAGCCGATCACCGGCGAACGCTGGATCGGCATGCGCGGCCGGCCGACGCGCTACGAATCCCGCCTGCCCGGCACCATCGGCACCCGCCGTTGCGCCGCGCTGAAACTGGCGGAACTCTCCTGCACCGCGCCCGAGATGATCGCGGACGCACCGACGCCATATTGGGACGCGCTCCGCCGCGCCGCCCGCCGCGTCACCTGGGGCGGTGACTGCTATGCCTACGGCCTGCTGGCATTGGGACAGGTCGATGTGATCGCGGAATGCACGATGAAGATCTGGGACTGGGCCGCCCTCGTGCCCATTATCGAAGGCGCCGGCGGCCGGGTGACGGACTGGCACGGCCGCACGCTGCATGCGCAGAGCGACGGCACGGTGTTGGCGGTCGGCGACCCGGCCATGCTGGCCGACGCCGTCTCCCTGCTGAATACGGGCCTGCCGGCGCGGTGACACCCTTCACCCGGCGGGCCAGCACATGGCACCGATGCCGTCCTCTCCCTATCCATTTATCCGTCGATCGGATAGGAGAACCATCTTCCCCGAATAAGCGCGAGTATTCGAGATGAGCAGCGAAGCCACCTCCCACCTGTCCCTCCCCAAGGACAAGATCCGCATCCTGCTTCTCGAAGGCGTCCACGACAGCGCCGTGTCGCTGTTGAAGGCCAACGGGTATGAGAACGTCACGCGACTCAAGACCGCTCTGGAAGGGGCGGCCCTGCGCGAGGCTCTGGAAGGCGTGCATATCGTGGGTATCCGCTCCCGCACCCAGTTGACCGACGAGGTCATCGCCGCCGCCGACCGGCTGATCGCCGTGGGCTGCTTCTGCATCGGCACCAACCAGGTCAACCTGACTGCGGCCCGTGCCCACGGCATCCCGGTCTTCAACGCCCCGTTCAGCAACACCCGCTCGGTCGCCGAACTGGTCATGGGCGAGGTCGTGATGCTGATGCGGCGGATCTTCCCCCGCTCGGTGGAGTGCCATGCCGGCGGCTGGAACAAATCCGCCGCCAATAGCTGGGAAGTCCGGGGCAAGACGCTGGGCATCGTCGGCTACGGCTCGATCGGCTCGCAGCTTTCGGTCCTGGCCGAGGCGTTCGGCATGCGCGTGATCTATTACGACGTGATCGACAAGCTGGTGCATGGCAACGCCACGCCGGTCGAGACATTGAACGACCTTCTGGCGCAGAGCGAGGTGGTCAGCCTGCATGTGCCGCAGCTCCCCAGCACCGCCAACCTGATCGGCGCCGAACAGATCCGCGCGATGAAGCCCGGCTCGTTCCTGATCAACAACGCCCGCGGCAACGTGGTGGACCTGGAGGCGCTGGCCGACGCCCTGCGTGACGGCCACCTGCTGGGGGCCGCGATCGACGTGTTCCCGACCGAACCCAAGGGCGCGGGCGATTCCTTCACCTCGCCGCTCCAGGGGCTGGAAAACGTCATCCTCACCCCGCATATCGGCGGCTCGACCGCCGAGGCGCAGGAGCGGATCGGCGTCGAAGTCGCGCGCAAGCTGGTCGAATATTCCGACGTGGGCTCGACTCTGGGCGCCGTCAATTTCCCGACCGTGCAGTTGCCGGAAAGCCCGCGCGGCACCCGCTTCATGCACGTCCACAGCAACGTTCCCGGCATCATGCTCCAGATCAACGAGATCTTCATGGCCGAGAACAGCAACATCACGGCCCAGTATCTCCAGACCGACGGTGAACTGGGCTACGTGGTGGTCGAGGCGGATACGGGGCGCGACACCGACAAGGACAACCGCATCCTCCGCCGCCTGCGCGACCTCAAAGGCACAATCCGCGCCCGCCTGCTCTATCAGCAGGCCTGATCAGAAGGGTGGCGGAATCTTCCCGCCACCCTGCCCTCTTGACCCGTCGGGAAGACAGAGGCAAAAGCACACAGTCCCGGCCCTGGTCCTCAAAACGAACCACGATGCCACGGATAGTCTAACGATGGTGCAACGTCCCATCGCCGCCGGGTTAGCACAGCGGTAGTGCAGCGGTTTTGTAAACCGAAGGTCGGGGGTTCAAATCCCTCACCCGGCACCAATCTCCTTTTAAAAATGACCGACGCAATCGTCGGCTGTCCTTTTTCGTCCCCACAGGCCCGGCCACTCCCTGCGACAGGGCGCATGGCGCTTATCGCCACCATGCCTGTAGGCTCGGTGACATGGGGCATTTGTTAACTTTCATATGACAATCTGAGATCCCGATCTTCGCAGGGGCACATCCAGCTTTGGGGGGATATCAGTATGTCGAGCGCTGGCACGTATTATACATATGACGCACAAGGTCATATTGAAACAACATGGACAATTACCGATGGAACGCTTTTCAATGGCGGCATCGGAAATTCCAACATCACAATTACGGATTCCAACGGAAATACAATAAAAACGCTAACCGGCGTTCCTGACGGTCTTCTGTCCCATATCCAGACGGGAACCGATGCGACCAATGGTAGTCTGCTTTCTATAATCGGTGGTCAATGGGTCTCTGTACCAGGTTCCAGCGGTACCATTGATATTGTTCTGTCTGCCCTGTCGGCACCCGTTTTTACAATCGGCGGAACGACAGATATTGATTTCGTTGTAAACGCCGCAACAGCCATTACCATGAATATATATGGCGGAACGGCGACGTTTTCGGGTGGCCTCATCGCTGGTGCGTTGAGTGGCTCAACCATCAACATAGGGTATGGCGGCACATATAACGGCAACACACAACTGATCAGCCTGCTCCAGGGAACGACCATCAATTTCACAACTGGCGGCGGCACGCTTGTTCTGAATGGTGGTGGTGTATTCCTGAATCTGTCGGGAACATCGATTACCGGCTACGATCCGCAATACGATACCATAGAAATCAAGAATACAGTCGCCACTGTTTCCGGTTATACCATAGCCACATCAGGCACAAACAAAACGATTACGCTTTTTGGAAGCGATGGCACACAGATTGCGACCTACACTGTAACACCCGCAGCAAATGCCAACCTCCCCGTCGGAACCTATAACAACCTGGCGACGGAAGACGTAAACACAAACCCCCTGCAAATCACCTACAAGGACCACAACACCTATATCGGTGCCTGCTTCCTCGCCGGCTCGATGATCCGGACGCCGGATGGTGATTGCGCCGTCGAAGATATCCGGATCGGCGATGAAATCAGCGTCTACGACTGGCGCAACAACATTGAAGCAACACGCGATGTCGTCTGGGTCGGCAGCAGAAAAGTCGTGGTCCGTCCAGATTACCCGGACGACGAGGCAGGCTATCCCGTTCGCATCCTCAAGGACGCCGTCGCCGATGGCGTTCCCTACAAGGACATGCTGATCACCGCCGAGCACTGCCTGTTCTTCGCGAACAGCTTCATCCCCGCCCGCATGCTCGTCAACGGCACATCCATCTTCTACGACAAATCCATTACCAGCTACACGTATTACCATATCGAAACAGACCCGCACGCGGTGATCCGCGCCGACGGCATGTTGACCGAGAGCTATCTCGACACCGGCAACCGCCGCGCCTTCCAGCAGGACGGCAAGGTCGCCACGTTGCGCGGCGTTGTCCGTACCTGGGAAGAAGATGCCGGCGCCCCCCTGAATGTCGCCCGCGCATTCGCCGAGCCCCTGTTCCGCCAGCTCGCATCCCGTGCCGAAGCGGCGCATCTCGAAAGCCAGGCACCCGCGCCCGTCCTGACCGATGAGCCCGACCTCCACCTCACCACAGACAAGGGACAGATCCTCCGCAAGATCCGTGAGGCCGACGGCTGCACCCTGTTCATGGTCCCGACCGGCGTTCGGACCGTCCGGCTTGTCTCCAGGGCAAGCCGCCCCAGCGACACGATCGGCCCCTTCGTCGACGACCGCCGCCCTTTCGGCATCGAAGTCGGCGAGATCAGGCTCTTTGAAGGCAACCACGCCCGAACCATCACGGACCACCTGACAGACGGCGACCTGCCCGGCTGGCACGCCGTGGAAGGAGAATACAGCCGCTGGACCAGCGGTAACGCCTCCCTTCCCCTCGGCGAGCGTCATCCCAACAGCATCGCCATGCTCGCCATCACCGTCAGGTCCGCCGGCCCATATATCGCCTCCGACGAAACGACCCGAGCCCTCACCTCGTCACTCTGAGCATCACGGCTCCGATCCGTTCATCTCCACAGACCCCGCTCTCCTTGCAAGAGCGGGGTCCTCCTTTCGTAAAGCATCATGGCCCGAAGAACTCTTCTCCAGCCGGGACAGATATGGATGCCGGGCAATCCCGCCATCCCACCGCGCAGGATCATCGACCTGCCCGGAGGCATGATTTCCTATCAGGCAAAGAGTTCTCCAAAACCGACCGGCACCAATCCCGACGGTATCATCCCGCAGTCCCTGTTTCGAAAGTGGATCCGGGATACCGATGCCACGCTGGCCGGGAATGATACGACAAAGGCATCTCCCGCGGCTGAACTCGCCAAGAAGATCGTAACCCTGCGCAAGGCCGGAGGCATGAGCCAGAACGACCTCGCCCGTGCCCTCCATGTCAGTCGCTCCGCCATCGCGGCGCTGGAGACCGGCCGCAGCAGCGCACGCGGGCACATCCCGCGATTGGCGGAACTGTTTCAGGTGCCGGAAGAACTTTTCCTCAGCGGGATGGTGGAACAGGCATTCCCCATGACGCTTTCGACAGACGAGCACGACCTGATCGAACTCTACCGCCGCCTGCCCACCGAACTGAAGATCACCGTCCAGAAATATGTCGAACGCCAGACCAGAGCATTGCCACCGAAAGCCGGTTCGGTGGAAATACTCTAGTTTATTGTTTTTAGGAGAATCTTCACCTGTTCGAATGCACGCATTCAAACAGGACCTACTCCAGGACGGGCGCATGCGGCGGCTGATCGATGCAGCGCCCATCGGGCCGCGAGAACCGGAACACACACAGCAATGGACTCATGCAGACCGCATTCTGTCGCAATTGATATAACAGGCCCGCTGTCCCGAAGTCGGCAATTGATGATAATTGGCATCGGGTAATGAGGACGAGCCACGCAGCATGACAGCAATCCTGGCGGGTCGGAACAGTCTGTCGACGATATTGACCTGCGTGGTATGGTGCCTCGTCGCCATTGCCAGCGTGGGATGGACCCGCCATGGCGGCAGTTCCGCCATGATCTGGCCGGCCAACGCGGTCCTGGTGGCATCGGCCCTGTGCATGCGCAATTTCGACTGGCGGCTGTTTCCGCCGCTGCTGCTGGTCCTGTCCACGCTGGTCAATTTGGGTGACCATCGCCCCTGGGTCACCAGCGTCGGCTTTGCAGGCGCCAATCTGGTCGAAATCCTGCTCGCCGTTTTTCTGGCCCGCCGTTTCAGCCCGATCTCCGATTTTTTCGAACATCCCGGATGGGCATTCCGCTTCGCCCTTGTGACGGCAATGGCCGTCATATGCTCGGCGGCCGTCGCGGCAGAAGCCCTGTATTTCAGCGAAGGGCGCGGCTGGCTGGGTGGTGCGACGACCTGGACGATGGCCCACCTGCCCGGCGTACTGATCACGGTTCCGGTTCTGCTGGCCCTGAACCCCTATGATACCAAGGGCAACCCGGACCACGATTCCCCGTCATCGCTTGTGGCCGGCGGCCTGATGGCGCTGGTCGCGGGGGCAGCGATCGTGGTCTATGGCCAGGCCCACTATCCGTTCCAGTTCCTGCTTCTGCCGCCGCTGCTCCTGGCCACCTACCACCTGTATGCCAAGGGCGCCGCGCTGGCCGTCGCAATCATCGCCATGATCGGCAGCTATTTCATCTTCACCGATGTCGGCCCCGCCATGCCCTTTCATGGGCCGGACTCGCTGAGGATCTATATTTTCCAGCTCGACCTGGCGACAATCTTCTTCTGCGCCCTGCCGCTGGGCGCCGTACTGACCCAGCGCGACCAGAAAGCCGCACTGGCCGAACGGCGACTGCGCGATTTCCGTCACCTGGCAGACCGCGTGGGCGACGTGCTGTTCCGGGTGGATGCCTTCGGCCGCTGGAGCTACCTCAATCCGGCATCCGAGCAGTTGTTCGGCGTGCCGGTCGAATACCGGCTGGGCCAGCACATGCTGGAGAGCGTCATCCCCGAGGACCGCCCTCCCCTCAGCCGGGCACTGTCCGAACTGGTATCGGGCAGCCGGGAAGATCTGCGGCAGGTCGTCAGCATCTGCCGCCGCGACGGCACGATCCGGCATGTCGAGATCCTGGCCCATCGCCTGGATGAAGATCTGGGCTATGGCGGGCTGATCCGCGACATCACCGAACAGTTCACACAGGACGAACAGAACCGCCGGATCGCCGAAGCCAACGAGCACGCGGCCAATACGGACGAACTGACCGGCCTGCCCAACCGGCGCGCCTTCTTCCAGGCTCTCCATGCCTGCATGGCGCAGGACGATGCGAAGATCGCGGTCGCGATTTTCGACCTGGATCATTTCAAGCTGGTCAATGACCGCTACGGTCACCCGATCGGCGACATCGTGCTCCAGCGGGTCGCCTCCACGGTCCTGGCCGCCGTGCGCGACGGCGACATGGTCGCCCGGATCGGCGGCGAGGAATTCGCGGTCCTGATCACGGACCAGAACCCCGAACAGGCCATCAGCCTCGCGCGCCGGCTGGTCCGCGCCGTCTCGTCGGATTCCATCGTGGTCCCATCCGGTCCGACCCTGCACGTCACCATCAGCATGGGGATCGCCTGCCACCGGCCCGACGAGGACCATGCGGCCCTGATCGAACGCGCCGACCAGGCGCTCTATGTCGCCAAAAGGGGCGGCCGCAACCGGCTGATGATCGCCGAAGATACGCTCACCGAGCAAACCGCCAACGGCACCTGAAGCAAGCACCCGGCCGGCAGGCTGCCTCTCACAGCAGGCCCGCCTGCCGGAAACTGGTCGCTCCCCCATTGCCCACGATCACATGGTCGCGCACCGTCAGCCCCAGCACGGTGGCGATCTGCTCCAGCCGCCGGGTCATCGCGATGTCCTCGCGCGACGGCATCGGGTTCCAGCCGGGATGGTTATGAACCAGGATCAGTTCGCTCGCCTTCAGGCGGATGGCGCGGCGCATGACCTCGCGCGGATAGACGGGCGTCTGGTCGATCGTGCCCTGCGCCAGGACTTCATCGGCGATCAGCCGGGCATTGCGGTCCAGAAACAGCACGCGAAACTGCTCCAGCGTGTCGCGCGCCAGAACGGCCTGAAGATAAGCCATCAGCGCGTCATGCGACGCCAGCAGATTGCCCTGCCGGATTCGCGTCCGCATCAACCGGATCGCCGCCTCACGCAGCAGCGGAAGCGTGACGACCACCTGAATCCGCCCCTCGACCGCAGCCGACAATTCGTCGGCTTCGGCGGCGAAGACTGCGCCGGCAGTGCCGAATCGCGCCAGCATGGCGCGGGCCAGCCCGGCAGGGTCGCCTCCCGAAGGCAGGATCAGCGTCAGGATCGCGGACAGCAGCCCAACGTCATCGGCATCGGCGGAAGGCGCGGTCATGCCATCCCACGGCCCCGGCCGCCCGGACGGGAAGCCGCCAATGGCCGCGAAGCGGCAGCTTGGGTATAAGGGAGCTTCATGGAGCCAAAAGGACCATCGCCGGTATGAATGTTCTGTCGTCCCTCAATCATCGCGACGCGGTTCTTCTCGATCTCGACGGTACCATCATCGATTCCCGCGCCGGCATTATCAGTTCCCTGCATGACGCGATACGCGATCTTGGCCATGAACCCGATCCGGCGGAAGACCTGACCTGGGTTGTCGGTCCCCCCCTGCACGATCTGGTCGCCCGCGTCCTCACGCATTACGGCGACGACAGGGCCGAGGAAGCCGTAAGGCGCTACCGCTATCATTACGAGCGGCGCGGCATGCATCGCAGCCCGGTCTTCCCAGGCATGCGCGAGGTGATCGAAGCCGTAACGGCCTCCGGCGCCCGGCTGTTCCTGGCAACCTCCAAGCCGGTTCACCTGGCCCGCGCCATCCTGGAATTGCGGGAGCTGACCCCCTATTTCACGGCGCTCTACGGTGCCCGGCCCGACGATACCGGCGCGGAGAAACCCGAACTCATCGCCCAATTGCTGGAAGAGCACGACATCGCCAGAAACCGCGCCATCATGGTCGGCGATCGTCGGTTCGATATCAGCGGCGCCCACGCCAACCATATCAGGGGACTTGGCGTACTGTGGGGCTATGGCGGCGAAGAAGAACTGACCGAAGCCGGTGCCGACGCACTGGTCACCGATCCCGGCGAACTGATGGCGGCGATCCGGGGCCAACTGGCGGCCGCGCATATCCACCCCGCGGCGAAGTAACCTTCCGACGCCTGGCGGCCGATGCGCCCCCGATCGCCGCACGCGCATCGGCCGCCGGACTCCTACAGGCGTCGCTGCTGGCGCAGACTGAGCCACTGGCCGCGCCGCAGGAACACATGGTCCTGAACCGTCAGGGATAGGTTCTGCGCGTGGTAGGAAATCGCCTGCATCAGCACCGCATCCCCCTCGATCATCGCGACCGGCGGCGGCCAGTTGGGCGCCATCCGGATTCCGACCAGCGCCGTGGCGTGCAGGTCGAGCGCCCGCAGCAGAATATGGCGCTGGGTCAGTTCCGGCGCACCGCCTCCGCCGTCATCCACCGCCTCATCGGCAATGATGTGATTGATGCTGTCGAGGAAGAGCACCCGCAACTGGCCGGGCGGCGCATCGGCCAACCGGGTGTCGCAATACGCCAGCACCGCATCCCAGTCTCGCATCGGAGTGCGCGTCAGCGGATCGGGCCGCGACAGACACTCGGCCACGGCGGCCGGCAGCCCCAGCGCCGCCGCCGCCCGCTCCGACAGTCCGGCTTCCCGCAGCCCGTCCGGCGAGGCCGACAGCAGCGCGCCCAGACTGCCGAATCGGTTCAGCAGGGCCTTGGCCAGCGGCTTGGTATCCCGCCGGGGCACGCCGATGAACAGCAGCATCTCCACGATCTCGTAATCCGCCAGCGACGCGGCACCCGATGTCAGAACCCGGGCACGCATCCGCCCCCGATGCCCGGCCGGCCCGGTTTCCTTGAAAGGGGCCGCCTGCCCCGCGCCCTTTCCGCCCCTTCCGCCCGCC
>NZ_JBDNXE010000018.1:0-43280 GCF_047721585.1 Gluconacetobacter sp. | reverse complement strand
GCGGGGGGGCGGTGGGAAGATGGGCATGCCATCAGCACGCGGCATCATGAAACGGGACGGGAGGAGCATACGCACCATGAACCAGGGCGCACCAGACGGACGGGGGCAGCGCGGACCGCGCGGGGCCGGGGCGGACCCGACGCGGGATATCGCCTTCGATATCGTGCAGGGCGTTCTGGAACATCGCCGTATGCTGGAGACCAGTCTGGACCAGTCGCCCGCGGCGCGTGGCGCGGATGCGCGCGACCGGGCCGCCGCGCACCGGCTGGCGGCGACTGTGCTGCGCCATCTGGGCACCGCCGGCATGGTGCTGGAACCGTTCCTGAAGAAGGAACCGCCGCTGCCGGTGCGCACAGTACTGCTGATCGGCGTGGCGCAGATCCTGTTTCTGGATACGCCCGCCCATGCGGCGGTTGGCACGGCGGTCTCGCTGGCGCGTCGGCGTGGGCTGACGCCGTTCGCAGGTTTGGTGAATGCCGTGCTGCGCCGCGTGGCACAGGCCGGCGTGGGCGCGCTGGACGGGCTGGATCAGGACCGGCTGGATGTACCGCCCTGGTTGTGGGGCGCGTGGGGCGGATTGGCGCGACCGATCGCTGAAGCGCTGGGCCGCGAGGCCCCGCTGGACCTGACCCTGCGCCCCGGTGCGGAGTGCCCGCCGGGCGCGGACCTGTTGCCCACCGGTACGGCGCGCCTGCCGGCCGGGACGCGGGTGGTGGAACTGCCGGGGTACGCCGAGGGGGCGTTCTGGGTGCAGGACGCGGCGGCGTCGTTGCCCGCGCGCCTGCTGGCGGCGCAGCCGGGTGAGCGGATTGCCGATTTGTGCGCGGCGCCGGGGGGCAAGACGGCGCAACTGGCCTTTGCCGGGGCCGAGGTGACGGCCATCGAACGCGAGCCCGGTCGCATGGCGCGGCTGCATGAGAATCTGGCGCGTCTCGGCCTGACGGAGCGGGTGGCAACCGTGCTGGGCGATGCGACAACCTGGCGGCCCGATGCGCTGCTGGATGGCGTGCTGCTGGATGCGCCCTGTTCGGCGACCGGTACGGCGCGGCGCCACCCCGATGTATTGTGGATCAAGCGCCCGCGTGATTTGCAGGCCCTGACCGAGGGGCAGGACCGGCTGCTGGCGGCGGCGCGCGACATGCTGCGCCCCGGTGGGCGCCTGGTTTATGCCGTCTGTTCGCTTCAGCCCGAGGAAGGGCCGGAGCGCGCCCGCGCCGCGGAGGCGATGGGGCTGGTGCCCGATCCGTTCTCGGCGGAGGAACTGACGATGCTGCCCGAGGCCCTGACCCCGGAAGGCTGGCTGCGGACCCATCCGGCGCTCTGGGCGGGAATCGGGGGGATGGACGGGTTTTTCGCGGCGCGTTTCCGCCGCCCCTGACGGCTCCTGCGATCGTGAGGGCAGGGGTTATGGCTGGGCGGCACGCAACTGCTTGCATGCCGCCCGTGATTTCCTGTTACAGTGTTCGTCATGCCCATTCATTTTCCCCCCCTTATCGCGCCCAGTGTCCTTTCGGCTGATTTTTCGCGCATGGCGGACGAAGTCGCCGCCGTCGAGCGGGCTGGGGCCGACTGGCTTCATCTTGATGTGATGGACGGCCATTTCGTGCCGAATCTGTCCTTCGGCGCGCAACTGATCAAGGCGCTGCGCCCGCAATCGAGCCTGGTGTTCGACGTGCATCTGATGATGGCGCCGGTCGACCCCTATCTGGAGATGTTCGCCGAGGCGGGGGCCGACCACATTCATGTGCATGTCGAGGCCGGGCCGCATACGCACCGGACCTTGCAGCAGATCCGCGCGCTGGGTGTGAAGCCGGGCGTGGCCATCTGTCCGGCGACGCCGGCGCAGGCGGTGGAGGAAGTGCTGGATCTGGTGGACGTGATTCTGGTCATGACCGTCAATCCGGGATTTGGCGGCCAGAAATTCCTGATCAGTCAGTTGGAGAAGATCCGCACGCTGCGCCGGATGGCGGAAGCGACAGGTCGCGATATCCGGATCGGTGTCGATGGCGGCGTGGATATCAGGACCGCGGCTCTGGCGACCGAGGCCGGGGCCGACATGCTGGTGGCCGGCACTTCGGTCTACGGCCAGCCGGATTATGAGCGGGCTATCGCCGATCTGCGCGGGGCGGCCAGACGGGCTTCATGAGTCAGGGCGGGCTGTCAGACGTGGGGTGGGCGGATCTGCCTCGTGAAATGAGAGGGGCCTGATGGTCCTGCGACGTTGGAGCCAGGATGCACGTCTTTCGCTGGCTCGTCTGCCGTCGCTGGCGGGGTTGGGGCGTGTTCCTGCTGCCCCGGTCCATGTTGTGCGCGACCTGTGGCCCGGCGACCCGACATCCGGGGCGCAACTGGCGCTTGGTAGCCTGACCCATGGCGGCGTGACGCGGCGGATCGGCCCCGGCCGGTGGGAAGATCCGTCCTATCCCGATTCGTTCCGGGCCTATCTGCATGGGTTCACCTGGCTGCGGGACCTGCGCGCCGTTGGAACGGATTCGGCGCGGCTTCAGGCCCGCGCATTGGTCAATGACTGGCTGGCCCACCCGCCGACCGACCCGATGGTGCGAGACTGCGCCGTAACCGGCGCCCGGCTGGCCTCGTGGCTGGGGCATTACGATTTCTTCGCCGCATCGGCCGACGACGGATTCCGCCATCGCCTGATGCAGCGTCTGCTGGCCGAAGGACGGACGATCGCGGCCCTGTTGCCGCCCGAGACGCATGACTGGCGGGCGCTGGTCGCCTTCAAGGGCCTGCTGGCGGCGGCGATCGCGATGCCGGAGCATAGCGGCTTCCTCTCCCGCTTCATGCGCTATCTCGATGCCGAACTGGCGCGGCAGATCATGCAGGATGGCTGCCATATCCAGCGCAGCCCCGAAATCCAGTTCCTCGCCCTGCGCGAGCTGGCCGAGATGCGGGCGATGATTCAGGCGGCCCAGTTGCCGTTGCCTGATTCGCTGGCGCTGGCGCTCGACCGGATGAGCCCGGTCCTGCGCGCCCTGCGGCATGGGGATGGGGGGCTGGCGCTGTTCAACGGCAGCCATGTCGGCAATGTCGCGATGATCGAGATGGTCCTGGCGCAATCGACCCGGTCGCGGGTCGTGGCGACCACCATGCCAGACGGGGGCTTCATCCGCTTGCAGGTCGGGCGCTCGTTGCTGCTGGTCGACGCGGCGGCGCCTCCGCCGGCCGGTTTTGATGGCCTGGCCCATGCGGGGACGTTGTCCTTCGAGTTTTCGGTGGCGCGGCAGCGTGTGATCGTCAATTGCGGCGCCGGGCAGACGCCGGAATGGCGGCGCGCGCTGCGTGAAAGCGCCGCGCATTCGCTGCTGGTGCTGGAAGGCCGCTCGTCCTCCGATATCGGGCCGGATGGCGGTATCCAGCGGCGCCCGCCGCATGTGACGGCGGAACAGATGAGCCAGGACGGGGCGCACTGGCTGGATCTGTCACACGATGGCTATCACGCGCCCTTCGGTGCCTCCTGGCGTCGTCGGCTCTATCTGGGGGAGGGGGGCGAGGACCTGCGGGGCGAGGAAATCGTCGAGGGCGAACGGGCGCAGTCCTTCGATCTGCGGTTTCATCTTCATCCTGCGGTCGGAGCCGAATGGGACGCCGAGGGGCAGATCGTCATGCTGGATGTTGGGGGACGGATCTGGAAATTCCGCGCCGACGGCGGGACGCTGGCGGTCGAGGAGAGCATCTATTGCGGAGCAGGGAAGCCCGAGCGGACGCGCCAGATCGTTATTCACATTCGGCCGGGCGATAGTGTGGCGGCTGAAGCGACAGCCGAGGTGGCGGAGGCGGAGCCCCGACCGGACGAGACGGTGGAGTCGGTGCCCGTCGAAGGCGCGGCCCTGGACCGGGACGGCGATCATGAGGGCGACGGGGCGAAGGACGAGACGAAGGCAGCCGCTATCCCGGAAGCGCATGCCCGCGTTTCGCGCGCGGGAAGCGAGGAGCGGACGCGCCAGATCGTTCGCTGGGGACTGACGCGGGTGGAAGGTTAGAGAGCATCTCTGTGTCCAGCCGTGGCGGAGAACGGGTCGGTGAGCTTGTCCGCCGATCCGCCATTGCGCGCGCTGATCATGCAGGGGTTTCCGCGACGGCCGGGCGTGGTGCTATGAGAGCCTGCATGGAAATGTACGTCGGTGGCGTGTCCTCGGCGCATTTCAAGGCAGGTTCAGAGACGGCTGCGGTGCGGTGACGAATGGACGGGATGCCCTGCATGCGGATGGTCGGCACGGATAGCATGTGAACGACAATGAAAATTCTTGAAGTTACCAACGTCGATTTTTCCCTTCGGCATTTTCTTCTGCCTCTGATGCGAGGTTTGCGGGCCGAGGGACATGAGGTGATCGGTGTCTGTGCGGACGGGCCTTTGCTTGCCGAGGTGCGTGACGAGGGATTCCGCGTCGAACCGGTTCCGATGGTGCGGTCCTTTTCGCCACTGGCGCAGGTCCAGGCACTCTCGGCGCTGATGGCCCTGATCCGGCAGGAGCAGCCGGACATCGTACATGCGCACATGCCGATCAGCGGGCTGCTGGCACGGCTGGCGGCGAAGCTCTGCGGTGTTCAATGCGTGGCCTATACGTGCCATGGGTTTCTGTTCAATCAGCCGGGGTCGATGCCCCGGCGGGGCCTGTCGCTGGCGCTGGAATGGATGGCCGGTCGGATCACCGACCGGTATTTCACCGTGTCCACGCAGGAGGCTGAGGACGCGCAGCGCCTCCATATCCACCCGAAGCCGCTTGCGCTGGGCAATGGCCGCGATCCGGCCAGCTTTCATCCCGATCCCGAAGCGCGGCAGCGGATTCGTGCCGAACTGGGCGTGCCGCCCAACGCGGTCGTGATCATCGCTGTTTCACGGCTGGTACGTCACAAGGGGTATCCAGAGTTGCTGGAGGCCATGGAGCAGGTGCCTGGAGCCGAACTCTGGGTGGTGGGCGAACGCCTGGCATCGGACCATGGATCGTCGCTGGACGAGAATTTCGCGCGTGCGGAGCGCGAGCTTGGCGGCCGGCTGCGCCGGCTGGGCTATCGAAGGGACATTCCGGCCCTGCTGGCGGCCGCGGATATCTTTGTGCTGCCCAGTCATTTCGAAGGGTTGCCGATGTCGGTGATCGAAGCGATGCTGTGCGGCCTGCCCGTCGTGGCGACCGATATCCGTGGCCCGCGCGAGCAGGTGGTGAACGGCCGCACCGGTTTGCTGGTGCCCATTGGAGAGGTTGCACCGCTGGCCCGGTCGCTGTTGCGTCTGGTACGGGATTCGGACCTTCGATATCGGATGGGCAGCTCCGGGCGGATGCGTGCCCAGAGCCGATACGATGAAGCGACTGTCACCGCTCACGCCGTCGCGGCGCTGCTGGGCAACGCAAAGGACAAAAAGCCGATGCCGGACCCTCAGGCTGCGCCTCATTGAGGGCTGCCTCGCCAGGTGGCACGAGATTATCATATGGTTTTCCGTGAGCGCCGTATGGACAGTCATGGTTTCGGTGGGTAACGTATTAATATTGACTTAAAAATTCGAGTGGAAACCGCCTCGTTTGGGTTCCGATATCCTGAATGCAATTGGTATGGAGTGTGTTCGGCGGATTTGTAGGCTCTCAAGAATATTAGAGAGGGGCGAGTGTCATGCGGTTCCTGCGGGAAGTTGTTGCTCTAAAGCGCGATCGTCGGGGCGTGACCATGCTGGAATATGGGCTGATTGCGGCGCTGGTCGCTATCGTGGCCATTACTGCGCTGACGACATTGGGTAAAAATCTGGGCAACACGTTCAATAGTGTGGCCAGCGAACTTCCGACGAGCGATTCATCGGGTAGCAATCAATCCGACACCGGGAAAGTCGGTAGCAATTGATCATGTCTGAAATCCACAGGTGTGATCGATATCGTTCGTGAAGGTTTGCGCCATCGCGGGAATGGCCGGCTGGCCGCTGGGGGTGGCGTGCCTGGGCGGCGTGACGGTGCTTCTGTTCTGGGCTGCCCTCTATGATATCGCGACCCGACGGGTCTCGGATCGTCTGGTTCTCTGTGTCGCCTTGCTGGATTTTCTGCTCGCCTGCCTCGGTGGTTATCCGTGGCGTGGAGTTCTGTCCGGCTTTTGCCTCTTCGTATTGGGGGTTATTTGCTGGTCGCGCGGGTGGATGGGGGGCGGAGACGCCAAATTGCTGGGGGCTGTCGGCCTTGCGCTCCAGCCCGGCCAGGTGCCGGCGCTGGTTCTGAATATCGCGTTGGTCGGGGGTGTACTGGCCCTGGGTTATCTGCTGGGTCGGGCGGCGCTGCCGCTGCGCCATGGCAGGGCGGCGCCTCGAAACGGGGTTCAACGTATTCTGCGGATCGAGCGCTGGCGACTGCATCGTGGATGCCCCCTGCCATATGTCTGTGCCATAACGGGAGGAAGCCTCATCGTTTTCCTGTAGCCGGGGCCAGTGATGTTTCGCTTTGTTTTCTTTGTTCTTATGGCAATCGCATTGGGGGGATTTGGGACCGTGGCGTGGATCGCGACCCATCGGCCGGCCGCGAGACCCGATGTGCGGCAGGCTGCCATGGTCAAGGTCCTGGCTGCGTCGCGGTCACTGGATGGAGGGCATTTGCTGAAGCCGGAGGATGTAACCACGATCGACATCCCCCATGGGCGGGAAAGCCCCGATATGACGGTCGATTCCCCCCAAGCGCGTGAGGGGCTGATGGGGGCCATGCTGCTTCATGCCGTTGGAGGGCGCATGATCCTGCGGTCGGACGACTTGCTGCGTCCGGGAGACCGGGGGTTTCTGGCGGCTGCGCTGCATGGGGGGATGCTGGCCGTGACGGTCGGTGTCGATGCGATTACGGGCACTGCCGGGCTGATCTGGCCCGGTGACCATGTGGACCTGATTCTGACGCAGACCTTTCCGAACGAACCGCAGGCCGAACGGCGTGTGGTGGCCGAAATCGTCCTGTCGAACGTGCGGGTGATCGCCATCGACCGCCGCCTGGTGCTGGGCAGGGATGCCGGCAGGGAACCCCAGGCGCGGACGGTGACGCTGGAAGTGACCGCGATCCAGGCCGAACAGGTTTCGGTGGTGACCCGCATGGGGCTTCTGTCGCTGGCGGTGCGCTCGGCAAAGCCCGGAACCGAACCCGAGCCGGTGCCGCGCGCCGCCTGGGCCGGCGATGTTTCGCGGAGTGTGCGCGACGATCGGGTGCCGGCCCCGGCCGCCCGTTCGGTTCTGCTTTACGAAGGGGGAGCGGACGGGAAGGAGGTGCGGTTCTGATGGCGGGTAGCGGGAGAGCGGCGCGGCTGGTCATGGTGGCCACCCTGTCGGTCCTGCCGGCGCTCAATGTCCGTGCGCAGGAATCCGGTTCGGGGGAACGGGCCGAGGGGATGCAGGCCCTCAGTCTGGAAGTCGGCAGCGGGCACATGGAATACCTCCCCGAACCCGCCGCCCGGATCTTCGTCGTCGATCCCAGGATCGTGCAGGTTCGGCCGGCCAGTGGCACGAGCATGGTCCTCTATGGCGTGGCGGCCGGACGGACGACGGTGATGGCAAGCGATGCCGCTGGCCGGACGATCGCGCGCTTCACCGTCGATGTACTGCCGTCGCGCTATGGAGCGTCGCAGGCCGAGGCAGAGATCGCGCGGCAGATGCCGGGTAGCCAGGTCCGGGTTCAGGCCGATCTGCGCAATCTGGTGCTGACCGGTTCGGTCGAGTCCCCCGAGGACGCGTCACGGGCTGAGGAGATCGCGAAGGGGTTCGTGGCCGGTAACCAGGGGGTGACCGATCGGATTGCTATCCGCTCTGCTACACAGGTCACGCTCGTCGTGCGGATTGCCGAGATGGACCGGAATGTGGTCCGCCAGTTGGGAATCGACTGGCAGGCGGTCGGCAATATGGGAAAGTTCGGCAGCTTTCCGGCGCTGACGCTGAACATGAACGCCAGCACGGCCGCCTGTGTGGCAACCCGCAATCCGTTCTGCCTGGGCAGCAACGTCAATGGTGTGGTTGATGCGCTGGCCCAGGACAATCTGGTGCGGCTGCTCGCCGAACCGAACCTGACGGTCATGAGCGGGCAAAGCGCCAGTTTTCAGGTAGGCGGCCAATATCCTATTCCGCTGGCACAGCAGGCTGGGGCGATCTCGGTTGCCTTCAAGAGCTACGGCGTCAGCCTGACGTTTCTGCCGACGGTTTTCAGTAACGGGCGAATCAATCTGCATGTGGTGCCGGAGGTGAGCCAGTTGAGCAACCAGAACAGCGTCTCGGTCACCACCTCGGGCTCTACCTCCGTCATCCCCGCCCTGACGGTCAGGCGGGCGGAGACGACGGTGGAACTGGGCAGCGGTGAGACCTTCGCCATCGCCGGTCTGCTGGAGGATTCGTTGACGGATTCGACCAGGGCCATTCCCGGTGCCGGCGATATTCCGGTGTTGGGGACGCTGTTCCGGTCGGGGAATTTCAATCGACAGGAGACCGAACTGGTCATTCTCGTCACGCCGTATCTCGTTCGGCCGGTGGCCGATCGCGCCCGTATGACCGCACCGACCGACATGGCGGGGGTGCCGGGTGAGTTGGACCGCCTGCTGCTGTTGCGGCAGGCGATGCCGACTCAGCCCGCCCGGCCCGTTGCCGTGCCGGGGAGTGCCGGATTCTTTGTCGAATGACGGTGGTGGGCGCGCGACGTGTCAGGTCGGGCATGCTGTGTTGTGTTCTGGTTCTGCTGGCGGGTTGCGCGTCGCTGGAGCCTTATCGCAGGCCCTATGCCTGGCACCCCGTGGGGGCCAATCAGGCCAATCTGGCGGCAATGGTTGCCGATCCGCATGACCTGGCGCGTGGGCAGTCTGAACAGGAAACGGATGCGCGGGCGCCGGTGCTGGCGATCGAGCGTGTGCGCGAGGACAAGCCGAAGCGATTGCCTTCCACCAGCGGGATTTTCGGTGGCGCCATGGGATCCGGGTCGGGATTGGCGGCTGGTGCCAATAATGGCGGGTCGCCCGTATCCGCATACGGGTACTGAACGATGACGGAGATGGACACGGCGGGCCGGCACGACAGACCGTTCCTGATGGGGTTTATCGGCGACGCCGGGACCGAGGCGATCATTCGTGATGGTCTGGGATCATTCGTCGGCTTCACCGTCGATCTGCGCCGTGGGTCCGTCCGGACTGCCATCGCTGCCCTGCGCCGGCAGGCAACCCCGAAAATATTGATCGTCGATATCGGGGAAGAAAAGCAGCCGATCAGCGCCCTGCGCGAACTGGCCAATGTGGTCGAGCCGGATGTGTCGGTCCTGCTGGTCGGCACCCTGGATAGCGCGGATTTCTATCGCGAGGTCACGCGCGGGCTCGGCGTGCTGGAATATCTGCCGCGTCCGCTGACGCGAGAAAAGATCGCGCGCGAATTCGGCCCGGTGCTGATGGGACAGATCCCCGAGCGCGACAATGGCGGTCGGTGCGTGACGGTTACCGGCGTGCGGGGCGGGGTGGGGGCCTCCACCATCGCGACCAACCTGGCATGGCTGTTCGGGGTGGCGATGCACCGCCATACGGTGCTGCTGGATGCCGACCTGTATCGGGGCATGACGGCCCTGATGCTCGACGTGGCGGCGGGGGCTGGATTGTGCCAGGCGTTGGAGATGCCGGAACGGATTGATGTGCTGCTCCTCGAACGCGCGGCCGTTCCGGCGGCCGAGCGGCTGCATGTGCTGGCGGACCGGCTTGATTTCATGACCGAACTGAACTGCGCACCGGCCGCGACGCGTGCCCTGCTGGGTGTGTTGCGGAATCGATACAATTTTATCGTGGCGGATGTGCCGTTTGTGCCGAACAGGTTCAGTCGCGATCTGCTGATGGAAGTGCATCAGCGCATTCTGGTTCTGGAGCCGACCCTGGCATCGGTGCGCGAGACACTGCGTCTGCTGGAGGTTCCGCCCGGCCCCTTGCAGAAACAGCGGCCGGTTCTGGTCCTGAATCGTATGGGCCGGCCCGGCACGCTGAACCGTCGGCAGGTGGAGGATGCCCTGAAAAATCATGTCGACCTGATTATTCCCGATCTGCCGCGTCAGGTCGGAAATGCTGAAACATTGGGAGAGGCGGCGGTCGCCGCGCGCGGCGTGTTTCGTAACGCGATGTTCGAACTGGCGCGGCAGGTCGATGCGGTGGGCATGCTGGATGTCGGGTCCGGATTGTCAGCGGGGCCGACAGCCGGGATCGGGCGACGCTGGCTGTCGTTCGGTCGGCGATGACGGGGTTTCGTCCTCCGGCCTTCGGCCGTCGCGTGGTCAAAGGGGGGCCGCTGTCCGCGCCCGACAGGGGTGCGCCGACAGGGCAGCCCCAGCACCCCGTGGCCAGGGTCGAACCCGCCGGTGCCAGCCTGCCGTTTGAGATTCTTGCCGATCTGCGTGCGATCTGTCTTGATCGGCTGGATCCTGCCGCTGTCGCCGCCATGGCCCCGGAGCGGCTGCGCGCGGATATGGAGCGGCTGATCTCCGAGATCGCGACCGAGCGGCGCATCCAGTTGAACAGTCGTGAGCAGAAGATCCTGGCTGAGGAACTCGTCTTCGACATGCTCGGGCTGGGCCCTCTGGAGCCTCTGCTGGATGACGACCGCATCAGCGAAATCATGGTGAATGGGCCTGACAATGTCTTTGTTGAGAGCAAAGGCAGGCTGGTCGCCTCGGGCGTGCGGTTCCGCGATACGGCCCATCTGGCGGCGATCTGTCAGCGGATTGCCTCCGCCGTCGGGCGGCGGATCGACGAAGCCAGCCCGATGGCCGACGCACGTCTACGGGACGGATCGCGTGTCAATATCGTCTTTCCACCGCTGGCTCTCGACGGTCCTTATCTGACGATCCGGAAATTTGGACGCCAGATCATTGATCTGGAGCGGCTGGTCGCCTTCGGGTCGCTGACCGCGCCGGTTGCCCGCGTGTTGCGGATTGCCGCGCAGGTACGGCTGAACATCATCGTCTCCGGCGGCACGGGGGCAGGCAAGACGACATTGTTGAACGCCCTGTCGCGGCTGATCGATGCCAGCGAACGGGTGATCACCATCGAGGACGCGGCGGAGTTGCAGTTGCAGAAGCCGCATGTGGTGCGCCTGGAAACCCGGCCGGCGAACCTGGAGGGCGGTGGAGAGATCGCGCAGCGTGAACTGATGCGCAATGCGCTGCGCATGCGCCCCGACCGCATCATCATTGGAGAATGCCGGGGGCAGGAGGCCTTCGACATGCTCCAGGCGATGAATACCGGCCATGACGGCAGCATGTCGACGGTGCATGCCAATACCACCCGCGACGCGCTGACACGCATCGAGAACATGGTGCAGATGGGCAATATGGGTCTGCCCTCGCACGCGATCCGCAATCAGATCCTGGGCGCCGTCGACCTGATCATCCAGGTGGAGCGTCAGCGTGATGGCGGGCGGCGTATCGTCCAGGTGACCGAAATCTGCGGTATGGACGGCGATGTCTTTACCCTGAACGACATCTTTCGCTTCGAGGTCCAGGGCGAAGGCCCCGACGGGCGCCTGACAGGGCGCTATACGGTCAGCCGCGTGCCGCCTTCCTTCATGCGGCGTCTGGCCTGTTTCGGCCTGGAGCGGGAATGGCATGCGGCCGTTGAACAGGCTGCCGGCGAATGTTGAGTGGTGCAGTCTCGCCGACAATGTTGCTGAGCCTGTCCGGCCTGTGGCTGGTGGCGGTGGCCGCGAGCGGCCTGCTGGCCTTGAGGGCCCACGAGCGTAGCCGTCGTCGGGATGCGCGGATGGCGGCGGTGGTGCGGCCTTATCGTCCGGAGCCGGTCGTCGAACTGTCGGCATTCAAGCCGTTGCGTCGGGTCCGGCGCCCGCTGGTCCAGCGTGCGGTCGGGCTTTTGGGCGTCGACGTGGCACGGGCGGATCTTTATCCCCTGCCGTGGTGGATTGTGCCGATCGGGGCTTTCGTCGCGGTGGGTCTCTTGGCGTTCATGATGAAGGATCTTGCCGGCGTTTATGCGACTCCGATCATGGTCGTGGTCGGAATCGGCCTATGCCGGGCCGGCTTCGGCTGGATGACGGATAGGCGGCGGGAGCGGCAGCTCAGGCAGTTTCCCGACGTATTGTCGACCATCGTGCGGTCGGTCAGTGTTGGTATTCCTATGCTGGAGGCGATGCGGGGCGTAGCCCGGGAAGTGCCGGAACCGACAGGGCCGGAATTTTCCCGTATGCTGGAGCAGATTTCCATCGGCGTTCCGCTGGAGGACGGGCTTCACGACATGGCGGCCCGGTCGGGCTTGCCGGAATATCGGTTCTTCGCCACCGCGCTGGCGCTCCAGACGCAGACTGGCGGCTCGCCGCGCGCCACGCTGGAAGGGCTGGCCGATGTGATCCGCAAGCGGTTGGCCCTGAAGGCCCGTGGCTATGCTCTGGCGTCGGAGGCGCGGGCCAGCGCCGCCGTGCTGGCCGTGTTGCCCCTGGCGCTGGGCGCGTTGCTGTGGCTGACGAACCGGACTTATATCCGCCTGCTGTTCACCGATCCGGCAGGGCACGTGATTCTGGCGCTTGCTATCGGGTCCCTGGCGATGGGTATTCTGATGATGCGCGCTATCATCCGTCGGACCTTGACATGATCGGGCTGATGCCGGCGCTCTGGGTGGCGACGATTGCGACGCTGCTGGTGATGGTGATGCTGACGGCCGCGATCATACGCCGGCAGCGCATCGGGCGACGATTGCGCGATCTGCGGGCGCCACCCTCGGGGCGTGCGGCAAATGTGGTCGCGGTCAGGCGAGTGGGCACCTCGTCACTTCATCTGATTGCCGCGCTGGGGCACTGGATCGTCAGGCGGGGACTTTTATCCACCGGCACGTTGGACGAGCTACGGGCATCCCTGGCTGCGACCGGCGTACGCGGCGCCAGTGCGGTCGGCCTGTTTATCGGGGTCAAGATCCTGCTGGCAACGCTGCTGCCTCTATCGGCGATCGTTCTCCTTTCCCGGCTGGAGAGTGATATGTCGGCATTGTCGTATCGCGCCCTGATCGCCGCCGCCGCCATCGGCGGCCTGCTGCTGCCGGATTGGATCGTGCGGGCGCGGCGCAACCGCTATCTGCGAGAAGTCGAACGCGGCCTGCCGGATGCGCTGGATGTGATGGTGATCTGTACCCAGGCGGGCATCGGGCTGGGGCAGGCGATCGTCATGGTCGGCGTAGAACTACAGGACGTCTGTCCCGCGATCGCCAGCGAGTTCGCCCAGACGGCCAGCGAACTGAGCGTGATTGCCGATACCAGGCAGGTGCTGGTCAACCTCGGAGCGCGTACCGGTGTCGATGGGCTGAGACGCCTGACGGCGACACTGTTGCAGACGCTGCAATATGGAACGCCGATGACCGATGCGTTGCGCGGGCTGGCGGGCGAACTGCGGCAGGAGACACTGACGCGCTATGAGGCCGGGGCCGGGCGGCTGTCCGTCCTGCTGACATTGCCGACGCTGCTGTTCATCATGCCTTGCGTGTTCCTGATCGCCGGAGGGCCTGCCGGCATTCAGGTCATGCATATTCTTCATAACCACAAACCCTGATGCAGTGGACGGGATATCATTTGTGAAATCAGCCATGGTTACGAAATGGGCGTTCGTCGTGCTGATTGCGGGGAGTCTGTGCGCCTGCGCAGGCAGCGGGGGGAAGGAATATGCGGAGAGTGGGCGTCTGGATGTCGCGCGGGCGGCGTTGCGCGGTGGAGCGCCGCAGATCGCATTGCGTGCCGCCACGGCCCGCCTGACCGACGATCCGATGGATGCGGAGGCCGCTCTGATCCAGGGTGACGCACTGACGGCGCTTGGTCGGCCGGAACAGGCGGAATGGAGCTATCGGGCTGTCTTGCGTCGTCGCCCGGATATGGCTGGTGCCCATATGGGGCTGGGTCGGTGCCTGCTGGCGACGGACACGGCGGAAGCCGAGCGGCAATTCCTGTCGGTTGTCGGGCGGGAACCGGGCAATGCCGCCGCGTGGAATGACCTTGGCGTGGCACGGGATCTCCTGCGTCGGCATGACGACGCGCAGATGGCCTATCGCCGGGCATTGGCAGTCAACCCGCAGATGATCGGTGCGCAGGTCAATCTGGCCCTGTCACTGGCGATGGGGGGCAATGCCAGCGCGGCGGAGCGCATGGTGCGTCCGTTTGCGGACGATGCCAGCGCGAATGCCAAACTGCGTCACGACCTGGCGGCGGTGCTGGCGATGGGCGGCCAACGTGGCGAGGCCGCGCGCATTCTCTCCGCCGATCTGTCGCCGCAACAGGTCCGCCAGGCGCTGTCGGCCTACATTGAGGCGCGCGATGGGGCAAGCGCCCCCCGGATTGCCGTGCCGTAGGCATGCCGGACGCGACGGGCGCGGGTTGGCGGCGATTGCGGAGAGAGTTCGATCGGCGCGGCTCGGTCGCGTTGCTTGTCGCCCTGGCGCTGCCGGTGCTGATGGGGGTGTTGGGCCTTGCGATCGACATCAGCTACTGGGCGATGACGCGCCTGGAATTGCAGCGCGTCGCGGATCTCGCGGCCGTGGCGGGTGTTGCGCGCTATGGGGCCAGCGGGCAGGTCTCCGATGCGTTGGATACGGCCGCGGCTGTTGCCGAACTGAATGGTCTGCCGGCCGGGAGGCGGGACGGGGACGGAATTGTGACCCGGATCGACATGGCCGGGGCTTACAGGACCACGATCACCTTCGCCGCGCCCGCTACGCTCACGGTGACGATCGTGAAGGCGGTGCCGCGCCTGTTCAGTGCCTTGTTCCTGACCTCTGGCACCCAGCCGGTTTCGGCCCGCGCCGTGGCGCGGCTGACGGCGCGCACCCGTGGTGGGGCGGCCTGCGTCCTCGCCCTTTCCGGCGCGGGTGAGACGGTTCTTGAGGCTGGTGCCCGCCTGAGCATGCCGGGGTGCGATCTGCGCACCAACGCCGCTCTGGCGTTCGGTGCGGAGGCTGCGGTCGATGTTGCGAACCTGGTGGCCGGCGGGAGCATCGGGCCGGACGGGAGCGATATATGTTCGGCGCTGACCTGCGTGCAGTATGCGGCGCGGATGGCTGATCCCTATGCGGCTCCATACGGCAGCCTGCTGGGCGGGCCGGTGCAGGCCGTGAGCCTGCCGAAAGGACAGACAACGTTCTCGCCGTCGCCCGTGGGGACGGCTTATGTGTGGCGGGTGGGCAGTGGGGCTTATACGCTGATGCCGGGGATTTATTACATCAGCGGGGATTTCACTGTGAATGCGGGCACGACGCTGACCGGGACGGGGGTGACGATCATCGCCAGCGGCAATGTCGCCATCGACGGCAGTGCCTCGCTCCATCTCGCGGCACCGGTTACGGGCGCTTCGGCCGGATTGCTGTTCGCCTCGGCCGGCAGCCTGTTCCAGTTCACCGGTGGGACGGCCACCACCCTGACCGGCGCGATCTACGCGCCGCGGGCCAATCTGGTCATCGACGGTGACAATGGGGTGGCGGCTGATTGTCTTTATGCCGTTGCCGCGTCCGTGACGTTCAAGGGCGGTGCCAGCTTCGCCGATGGCGACTGCCGGGCGGCGGGCATGAAGCCGATTTATGACCTGCCGGCTGTCGCGAGTCTGGTGGAATGACGGGCACCTGTCGGGATGGTCGCGGCCGGGCCGGGGTGGCCGCATTGGAATTTGCGCTGGTGACGCCGTTCCTGCTGGCGGTCCTGGCCGGGCTGGCGGATTTTCCGCTGGCCTTCTGGGATCGGATGACGCTGATTTCAGCGGTGGAGAGCGGGGCGAACTATGCCTTTGCCGTGGAGCAGAATGCCTCTGGCACGCACGATGCGCTCTTGCCTGGCGATGTACGGAACGCGGTGCTGGCCGTCGGCGGGCTGCCGGGCATGATTGTCACGGTCGGTGCGGCCACGACCAATTGCATTCAGCCGGGAACGGTCAGCACCCTGATCGCGGTGCCGGCGGATGGGATCTGCCCGGACGGGACTTTGCCTGGAACCTATATGAGCATCGCGGCATCCTATCGCTATGCGCCGCTTATGCCGTTCTACGCGATGGTGGCCCCGGCGACCCTGACGGACATGGCCACGGTCAGGCTGCAATGAGACGCGGGTGCGATCTGGCACGCGACAGGCGCGCGGCGGCGGTGATCGAATTTGCCGTTGTGGCCAGCATTTTTCTGACGATGCTGGTGGGCGCGATCGAGATAGGGCTGCAATGGTGGACGTGCGACTGCCTGCAAATGACGGCGGACCTGACGGCGCGATGCATTGCCCAGGGTGCGTGCCGCGACGATCCGCTGGGGTTTGCGACAACGGAGGCTGCCGACTGGGCGTTGCCTGGGGCGGTGTCGGTATTGTCGGTCGATGACCAGGCCGCATCCTGCCATGGCATGGTCGTGTCGGGCACGCGCTTCGTCACCGTCCAGATCCGTTCGGATTTATGGTCGGGTCTGTCGTTTCCGTTTGTCGCGCCGTCGCTCTCGGTCTCGGCCTGCTATCCGCAGGTATCGTGAGGGCGCGGATATCCCCTTCCGCCGTAGCGGCGGAAGGGGGCGTCTTCCAGAGGTTCAGCGTGCCAGGAAGGTCCTGATCTTGCTGTTGACCTCTTCCGACCGTTCCATCTGCGGCATATGGCCGGTGTCGGGCAGGATCTCGACCGTGATCGCGTCCGGCAGGTCTGCCGCGTGGCTGGAGGGCAGGATTTCGTCGTCCTTGCCCCAGATGACCAGGGTGGGGGGAACGCTCTCCAGCACCGGGCGCAGATTGTCGGTCTGGCGACCGTCGGCGAAGTTTGCCGCCGCGACCTGGCGCAAGGCATCGACCGCGCCGTCCAGACGCTTGTAGCGCAGGACGTCGTCCGCCATCTTGCGGCCGATCAGCCCCTTGTCATGGACCAGATAGGACAGGACCGGGATCAGGGTCTTCTGGCGGTCGGCGGTGATGAAGCCGTCGATGAAGGCCATGTTGATGTCCGGGCCGAGGCCGGCCGGCGCCAGTAGGGCCAGCGAGGCTACACGCGACGGGGCGTTTTTGACCGTGGTCAGCGCCACGCCGCCGCCCAGCGAATGGGCCACAAGATGGGCGCGTTCGATGCCCAGCGTGTCCAGCAGGTCTACGACCACCGAGGAGAAGAATTCCAGCGATCCGGGGCCGACATCCTTGCCCGAGCCGCCATGGCCGGGGAGGTCGAAGGCGATGACGCGCCGGTTGGATGCCAGCGCGGCATGGTTGAACAGCCAGTTGCCGATATCGCCGCCGAAACCGTGGATGAGCACGATGGGGTCGCCATCGCCATGGCCGATATCCAGAACGCGCAGCGCGCGCCCCTTGACGTCGATCACGCTCGGCTCGGGCGGGGTATCGTCGGCGCTCTCGGCCGCGCCGGCGGAAAATTCGGCGTTGAATTGTGCGATGAAGGCGTCGATATCGGCGTCGGACGTATCGGCGTCGGCCAGCACGCCGATCAGCGCGCCGACGGCCAGCATTTCACCTTCCTGCGCAACCTGACGGCGCAGCACGCCGGCGGCCGGGCTTTCATACGCGTTGGTGATCTTGCTGGTTTCGATATCCGCCAGATCGTCACCCGCCTTGACGGTCGCGCCGGGGCGGACCATCCAGCCGGCCAGTTTGCCCTCGGTCATCGCCAGACCGAATTTGGGCATGGTGATGGGGGTGATGGAAGCGTTCATGATCAGGCTGCCTCGGTGACTTTGTGGTTCATGACGGCCTTGACGGCGGCCTCGATCTTCGCGGCGTCGGGCAGGTAGAGGGCCTCCAGCACCGAGGCGAAGGGGACCGGAGTGTGGGGGGGAATCACCCGCCGGATCGGTGCCTTCAGGGCATCGAACGCCTCTTCCGCCACCAGGGCCGAGATATCGGCGGCCATGTTGCAGCGCGGGCTGGATTCATCGACGATCACCAGCCGGCCGGTATCGGCCACGCAATCCAGGATGGTGTCGCGGTCGAGCGGCGAGGTCGTGCGCGGGTCGATCACGGTGCAGCTGATGCCCTGGCGTTCCAGCTTATCGGCGGCTTCGTTGGCCAGCTTCACCATCCGGCCGAAGGCGACGATGGTCACGTCGTCGCCCTCGCGCGTCAGGTTCGCCTCGCCGAAGGGGATGGTGTAGGCCTCGTCGGGTACCTCTTCCTCGTCGTCGTACATCACCTTGTGTTCGAGGAAGATCACCGGATCGTCGTCGCGGATCGCTTCGATCAGCAGGCCCTTGGCCTCGTAGGGCGAGGAGGGGATGACGACCTTCAGGCCGGGAATGTGGGTGAACAGCGGGTAGAGCGCCTGGCTGTGTTGGGCGGCGGCGTTGAAGCCGGCACCGAACATGGCGCGGATGACCAGCGGCGTGCGGGCCTTGCCGCCGAACATGTAGCGGAACTTGGCGGTCTGGTTCATGATCTGGTCGAGGCAGCTGCCGACGAAATCGACGAACATCAGTTCGGCCACCGGACGCAGGCCCGTGGCGGCGGCTCCGGCGGCGGCGCCGATATAGGATGCTTCGGTGATCGGGGTGTCGAGTACGCGCTCGGGGCCGAATTCGGTGTACAGGCCCTTGGTGACGCCCAGCACGCCGCCCCAGGCATCGACGACGCCGGACGTGCCGCCCTGACCGCCGGCCACGTCCTCGCCCATGATGATCACGCGCGGATCGCGGCGCATTTCCAGTCGCATGGCCTCGTTGATGGCCTGCCGGAAGCTCTTTTTGCTCATGATTGTCTCTTTTCTGGCTCGCGGGAGGGGGAGGCGGGGCGCTCAGTACCGGACATAGACATCGGCCAGCAGGTCGGCGGGCTCGGGCAGCGGGGCGGCCTTGGCGGCGACGACCGAGCTTTCGATTTCGTCGCGTACGGCTTCGTCGATCGCGTCCAGTTCCGCGTGCTCCAGCAGGCCGGCTTCAGTCACCTTCTTGCGGAACAGGTCCAGGCAATCGTGGTCGCGCTTGGCCTCGGCGACCTCGCCGGCGGCGCGATATGTCATGGCATCGCCCTCGAAATGGCCGTACCAGCGCTGGAGATGCACATGCAGCATGATCGGCCCGTTGCCGGCGCGGGCATGGGCGATGGCTTCGCCGGCCGTCTGGTAGACCGCGAAGAAATCCGACCCGTCGCATTCCAGGTAGGGCATGCCGAATCCGGCCGCGCGGTCCTTCTGCGTGCCTGCCACCGCGAAGGAGGAGCCTGTGGCCTCGCCGTAGCCGTTATCTTCCACCACGAAGACCACCGGCAGTTTCCACACCGTGGCGAGGTTGAGGCTCTCCAGCGTGGTGCCCTCGTTCGATGCGCCGTCGCCGTAGAAGGCGACCGCGATGCCGCCATCCTTCAGCGTCTTGTGCGACAGGGCCGCGCCGCACATCAGCGGCGGGCCGCCGCCGACGATGCCGTTGGCGCCCAGCATGCCGCGCGAGAAGTCGGCGATGTGCATCGAGCCGCCCTTGCCCCGGCAGACGCCGGTGCTCTTGCCATAGATCTCGGCCATCATGCCCGAGACTTCGACACCCTTGGCGATGCAGTGGCCGTGGCCGCGATGCGTGCTGGAGATGGTGTCGTTATCCGTCAGGTTGGCGCAGACGCCGACGCCCGACGCTTCCTCGCCGCAATAGAGATGGACGAAGCCGGGGATCTCACCCGTGGCGAATTCGACATGCAGCCGCTCCTCGAAATCGCGGATCGTGCGCATGGCCCGATAGGAGCGAAGCAATGTTTCCCGTGCGATCTGCATTGGAAATCTTCCCTGTTATTCCGGGGATATCGAATCCCGATATCCGTCGACACAGGGGAACGCCGATTAACTCGGGAGACAAGAAAGACTGTTATTTGAATAACGAATATGTGACTCGGTCTGTCCGCTCTGTCGCGTTCCTGCGACAGGCGGGACAGGTTAAATGAAGACAGGCTATAACCGTTCGGAAGAGACGGATGATGTTGCAGACGCCATCACCTTGGGTGGCCGGCCCCGTGCCGGCCGCCGCTGTTGCCCGGATGCAGCTTGCCGCATCGTGGCAACGCTGCGAGGGCGATTATGCCCTGGACCCGGCACAATCCGGGCTTACCGACCTGCTGTCGTGCTTCGAGCTGCGCCAGTCCTGCGACGAGGCTGGACCGCTGCTGCGGTTTGCCGATGCCGAACTGGACCGGTTGCATGTGATCGTGCGCGACATGGAATATGCGGTTCTGCTGGCCGACCGGACGGGCACCGTGCTGACCCGCCGCACCGTGCGGGACAGCGAGCGCGGCTGCCGGCGCTGGCATCTGTGGCCCGGCGCGCGGTGGAACGAGCGCGAGGAAGGGACCAACGGCATCGGGACCTGCCTGGCGGAGCGGCGGCCCGTCACGGTGCACATGAACCAGCACTGGCGGATGAATCTGCGTTATCTGACCTGTACCGCCGTGCCGGTCTATGACGCGCTGGGGCGACTGGCGGGGGCGCTGGATGCCAGTTCGTATCATCCCGACCCGGATGCCCGCGATGTTGCGCTGATCCGCAATACGATCACCGAGGCCGCGCGACGGATCGAGGCGCGTTGCTTCAGCGACCTCTATCGCGGGCACATGATCGTGACCATGGGGGCGGATGATGGAACGTCGGCCCCGCTGCTGGCGCTGGATGCCGAGCGCCGGGTCGTTGGTGCCACCCATGCCGCGCGCCGGGAAATGGGGCTGGAGGACGGTGACGAGCTGGCATTCTGCCTGATGGACGAGCGGGGGCCGGGGCGGGATGGCTTTCGCGTGGCGGAGAAGGCGGTGGTCGAGGCGGCCCTGGCCTCCGCGCGGGGCAATGTCAGCGCGGCGGCGCGGCAATTGGGGATCAGCCGGTCGACCCTGCACCGGAAGATAAAAACCCTGGCTATCGAAGCCGAATCGTAGGGGATTTCCAGGGGGGACTCCCCCCTTGGAAGCAAGGCCTTAATCGGTGGGGTCGTCCTGCCGGCCGTAGCCTTCGGCCAGCGGCCCCAAGGCGGCGTCGACTCCGAATTCGCCGGGCATTGCGCCGGCGGGGAACAGGACGTTGACGTGGCCCATCTTGCGGCCGGGCCGCGCTTCGACCTTGCCGTAATGATGCGGCAGCAGGCCCGGCGTCGCCAGGATGGCCGGCCAGAGCGCCATGTCGTCGGGGCCGACGAGGTTCTTCATCACCGCGTCGGAATGCCGGACGCCCGGAGGCAACGGCAGGCCGGTGACGGCGCGGACATGCATGGCGAACTGGTCGACCGGGCAGGCATCCATGGTCCAGTGGCCGGAATTGTGCGGACGCGGCGCGATCTCGTTGACCAGGACCCGGCCGTCGCGATCGACGAACATCTCGACACCCAGCAGTCCCACCAGGTCCAGCGCGTCGGCGATCCGCAGGGCGATCTTGCGGGCATCGTCCCGGATCGTCTCGGGGACGCGGGCGGGAGCGAGGCTGAGGTCGAGGATGCCGTTCCGGTGGCGGTTTTCCGTCACGTCGAAGGTGACCGCGATGCCGTCCAGCCCTCTTGCGACCATCACGCTGATTTCGCAGGCGAAATCCACCATGCCTTCCGCGACCAGGGGATGGGGGGCCAGCGTGTCGAAGGCGGGCTGCATGTCTTCGTCGCGATGGATGCGGCTCTGGCCCTTGCCGTCATAGCCCAGGCGGGTGGTCTTGAGGATGAAGGGCAGGCCGAGATCGGCGCGGGCGGCGGACAGGTCGGCTGGCGTGCCGACTTCACGCCATGGCGCCACGGGAATGCCGGCTTCGGTCAAAAAGCGCTTTTCGGCCACGCGATCCTGGCTGATGCGCAGGATACGGCCGGACGGGCGTACCGGGCGGAGGGCTGCCAGCAGTTCCAGCCCGTCGGCGCTGATATTCTCGAATTCGAAGGTGACGACATCGACGGCCGTGGCGAAGCGGCGCAGGGCGTCGGGGTCGTCATAGGCGCCGATGGTGATTGTGTGGGCGACCTGCGCCGCCGGGCCGTCCGGCTCGTTGGTCAGGATATGGACCCGGTAGCCCAGCCGGGCGGCGGCGATGGCGGACATGCGGCCGAGCTGGCCGCCGCCGACGATGCCCAGGACCGCGCCGGGGGGCAGGGCGGCGGGAGAGGAAGGCGCGCTCATCGAGACGGGCTGTCCGCGACCGCGTCGGTCTGGGCCTGGCGCCAGGCCGACAGCCGGCCGGACAGGCCGGTATCGTTGAGGGCCAGGATCGAGGCGGCCATCAGGGCGGCGTTGATGGCGCCCGCCTTGCCGATGGCCAGTGTGCCGACGGGCACGCCTCCGGGCATCTGGACGATCGACAGCAGGCTGTCCATGCCCTTCAGGGCGTGGGATTCCACCGGTACGCCCAGAACCGGCAGGATGGTCCAGGCCGCGCACATGCCCGGCAGATGCGCGGCGCCGCCTGCGCCGGCGATGATGACCGAGAGCCCGCGCGCGGCGGCGGTGCGGGCATAGTCGGCCAGGCGGTCGGGCGTGCGGTGCGCGGAGACGATCCGGACCTCGTGCGCGACGTCCAGCGCCTCCAGCACCGCTACGGCGTGCCGCATGGTTTCCCAGTCGGACTGGCTGCCCATGATCATTCCGACCCGAGGCGCGGCCTGGGAGGTGGAATGGGGGGAGAGGGGGGGAGGCGTATCGGTCACGCTGGTCGGCTTTCGGGACTGCGGAGAGGGGAGAGAGGGAGGTTCAGGCGATGCTGTCGGGGATCAGGCGGCTTTCCAGCCACGAGATTTCGTCCTTCAGCAGCAGCTTGCGCTTCTTCAGCCGCTGGAGCTGGAGCTGATCCATCGGATGCAGCGCCAGACGGCCGATGACGGTATCAAGGTCGCGGTGTTCGCTGCGCAGTTCGTGCAGCTTACGGAGCACGGTATCCCGGTCAGTCAGCATTGTACCCCGTCTCGCATGTGGTCGGTCACGCATTCTACCGACTCTTGCCGCGATGGCGAGAACCCGATAGCGCGCATGACCGCCTTGGTGAGTCCTGCAATTTTAGCATGCACCGCGCCAGCGTGGCTGGCCTAGGCTGTCTGCTGTCGGAAACGCAACTCGCTGGAGGCATCATGTCCCACGAACCCAGACTCCGTAGCCTGCGCCTGCGTCACGCCCGCCTCGATGACAGAATCTTCGACGAGGACCACCGACCGTCGCCGGACCTGAGCGTTCTGCGACGACTGAAGGTGGAGAAGCTGCGGATCAAGGAAGAAATCGAGCGGCTTTCTCATCCGGCGTGAGCCTGGGCGACCAGACGGGAGACGGGCGGGCATGATCTGCCCGCCCTTGCCGGTCAGTTCGCGTCTTCGCCGATTTCCAGCGGCACCGGGACGGCCTGGCCTTCGCGGGTCAGGCGCTCGTTCGCGGCCTGGACCATGGCGTTGAGGTCGGTCTGGCTGCACAGGCCCAGAATCACCGGATCGCGCGGCTTGATGTTGGCGCTGTTCCAATGCTGGCGGTCGCGCACCTTGGCGATCGTGTCCTTGGTGGTGCCGAGCAGCTTGACGATCTGTGGCTCGGAAAGCTGCGGGAAATTGCGCAGGACGAACGCGATCGCGTCGGGACGGTCGTTGCGCTTGGCGACGGGGGTGTAGCGTGCGCCCTTGGCCCGGCGATGGATCGGGTTGGGCGTGGACAGCACCTTCAGCCGCAGGTCCGGATTGGCTTCGCAGCGCGCGATGTCGTCCGGACGGACCTGGTGATTGGCGACCGGATCGTAACCCACGATGCCCTGCGCGACTTCGCCATCGGCGATGGCCTGGACCTCCAGCGGGTGCATGCCGCAGAATTCCGCGATCTGGGTGAAGGTCAGTGCCGTCTTTTCGATCAGCCACACGGCGGTGGCCTTCGGCATCAGGGGCAGTGCATTCATGATAACGGGTCCTAACTGCGCAATGGGTGGCGCCGCGCAGGCACCCGGTCCATGTCAGCGTCCCGGAACCCGGTCCACCGCTGCGTGCCTGCAGACGCGCAATGACTTGATGACCGATATGGGGCCGTTCGGGGGAGTGGGTCAAGGGCGGGCGGCGTGTCCCGGCCATGAAAAAAGGGCCGGACTTGCGCCCGGCCCCCTGTTGTGTGGACTGTGCTGCCCGAACCGCGCGGACGGTCAGGCGGCGTGTTCGGCTGGAGCCGCATCGGTGCCGTCATTGGCCACCGAAGGGGCGGGCTGGGCCGAAACGGCGGGGGCGCCGGTACCGACGGGAATGCGGCGGGGCTTCAGGGCCTCGGGCACGAAGTGCCGGACGGCGACGCGCAATAGGCCGTTCGTCAGGTCCGCGTTATCGACCACGATGTGGTCGGCAAGGACGAAGCGGCGTTCGAAGGCCCGGGTGGCGATACCGCGATGCAGCACTTCGCCCGCGGGCGCGGCATTGGCCAGACGGCCGGCCACCACCAGCGTGTTGTCCTGGACCGTGAGTTCGATATCCTCGGGGCCGAAACCGGCGACCGCCATGGTCAGGACGTAACTGTCCTCGCCCAGCTTTTCGATATTGTAGGGGGGATAGGACGGGCCCGCCGGGTTCTGGGCGGCATTGTCCACGAGGCGCGCCAGACGGTCGAAACCGATGGCGGTACGGAACAGCGGTGCGAAATCATAGGTCATGTCAACCTCCTCGACAGCAAGGTCAATTCAGCCGGCCGTATTTGGCCCCTCGACGAGCGGGCCGGAGCCTGACTGACGGAAACCCGAATGGCGTTTCCGTATCCCTGATGTGAGAAACCCCGCCCCCCGGTTCAAGGGGCAGGGTTCTGCAAACATGCCGATGTGGCGGGCGGAGGATGTTGCCCCCGCGGCCTTTACGCCTTGGCGCGGCGGCCCAGACCACCGAACTTCTTGTTGAACTTCGCCACCTGGCCCCCGGTGTCGAGCATGCGCTGCACGCCGGTCCACGCGGGATGCGACTTGGGGTCGATGTCCAGGCGCAGCGTCGCGCCGGGCTGCCCGTAGCAGGAACGGGTCTTGTATTCGGTGCCATCGGTCATGATGACATTGATTTCGTGATAGTCGGGGTGAATGCCGGATTTCATCGTCAAACCTTCATGCTGGGCCCGCCGATGCCGACCGGGGGCGTTTGCATGGGCGTATAGATGAGGCGCGGCGCGGGATCAACGCCTATCTGCCGGCGTTCCGGCGTTCCGCCGGGCTGGTTTGAAGCGATCGGCAGACGATTGCCGCATGCAACGCGGCGGCCTGTGTTTTGTTGTTCATGTGGTATCAACCGGATTGCTATCAATTCCGTGTCGGCAATGCACAAGGAGGCTCCATGTCCGTCAAGGCCCCGTCCATCCATACTCCGGGATGGGTTTCGGAATTCCGCGCCTTTCTCATGCGCGGAAACGTCGTCGACCTTGCGGTCGGTGTCATCATCGGTGCGGCGTTCACCGCGATCGTCAACAGTCTGGTCAAGGACATCTTTACGCCCTTCATCGGGTTGCTGATCGGCGGTATCGACTTCACCAACGTCTTCGTCACGCTGCGCGGGCCGCATCTGGCGACCCTGGCGGAGGCACAGAAGGCCGGCGCGGTGACGATCAATATCGGGCTGTTCCTGAACGCGCTGATCCAGTTCATCATCATCGGCTTCGTCATCTTCTGGGTGGTCAAGGCCGTGAACCGGCTGACCGTGAAGCATGAGGCCGCTCCGGCCGCTCCGCCGCCGCCGCCGCGCAGCGAAGTGCTACTGGAAGATATTCGCGACCTGCTGGCCGCGAAGAAGACCACGCCCTGAGACGGGGGCGCCGCCCTCCGCGCGGGCGGGTGGCGGCGGGCTGTCAGGCCGTCAGGCCGCCATCGACGGCGAGGCATGTGCCGGTGATGTAGCCGGCGCGGGGGCTGGCCAGGAACGACACCATATCCGCGATATCGGAGACCTTGCCGTAGCTGTCGGTGGCGGTGAAGCCGCGGATGGTGGCCGCGGCGTCGCCGTGCGCCGGGTTGAGGTCGGTGTCGATCGGGCCGGGTTCCACCACGTTGGCTGTGATGCCCCGCGCGCCCAGGTCGCGCGCCACGCCGCGGGCGAAGCCGCCCAGCGCCGCCTTGGTGGCGGAATAGAGCGAGATGCCGGGGAAGGGCGCGCGCGCGCCGAACGCCGAGCCGATATAGATCAGCCGGCCGCCGGTACCCATATGTTTGACGGCTTCCATGGTTTCCACCATCGCCGCGCGCACGTTCAGGTGCAGGGTGCGGTCGATCTGCTCCACTGTCATCTCGCCGATCGGGCCGTAGGGGTAGATCCCGGCATTGCACACCAGAATGTCCAGTCGGCCCAGGCTCGCCACGGTCTGGGTGACGGCGGCGATGTTGCCGTGGGTCGTGGCGCCGTCGGCCTGGATGGCCACCGCCCGGCGCCCGAGGGTCTCGATCGTGGCCACGACCTGGGCGGCGGCTGTGGCGTTGCTGGCGTAGGTCACGGCGATGTCGAAGCCGTCTTCAGCCAGTTTCGCGGCGATCGCGGCGCCGATTCCACGGCTTCCGCCAGTCACGAGGGCGACACGTTGGGTCATGGATCTCATCCTTGGTTTCGGGGATTGAAGGGCCGGCGCGTCGGTATGGACGATACGGCCTGAACGGGACCGATAAAGTTTCGGGTAAAAAGCCAAAGGACTACAGGGAATTTCACAGGCGCGTCATGTCCCGCCGGTCATTGACATGCGACCCCTCCATGGACCTTGCCGCTGTTCGACAGAAATCCTTGCGGGCGATATGGATAGGGTCATGACGGCGATCAAACCTAGCTTGACCGAAGAAGCCGTGATCGTGGCGCATCGCCCGGATCGTTCTTCTGGTTTTGCGGCGAGGTTGTTCGCGCTTGAGCGCAGAAGCATGAAAAATGCCATCAAGGCTTGCTTTGCCTTGCGGCGTGACCGGGTGCTGGCCCTTTTCATACTCGCGGGGTTTCTGTCATTCCTCCATTTCTGGGGAGGGAGCCAGCCTTGGCCGATGACGGCAGGGGTGGGCGGGGGCGTGGCGTGTCTGCTGGGTTTCGGGATCGAGCGGTTTCTGGACGGCCGGCTTGCCTTTCACGAAACCGATGGCCTGTTGCCTGTCGCGGCATTGCGGCGCCAAGAGCGCCGACAATACAAAATGGCGTGGCATCTGGTCGGGTTCGGCGTTGCGGCCTTCATGATGCTGGTCCTGCGCGCCGCCCTGCTGCCGGTCATCGTGCCTGGATATGTCGCGGGTGCCTTGTGTGGGCAGGTGACGCTTCATGTCGTGCGGTCGATAGCGCCGGTGAGGGCGGCGGCGGTCAGGCGGCGTGTTCTCATCTGGCCGCGTCGCTGGCTGGCCGGTTTGGGGGCGGCCGTCGTGCTGGCGCCGGTTCTCCTGCTCGTTGCGCGACTGCCCGATCAGACCGCGCGCCTGTGGTTAGCGGGGATCGGGGCGGCTGTCATCGGTCTGGCATTGACCGGCATCGATCATGCCGTGGTGCGGTTCATGGCGGGTGCCGGGCATGCGCCGTGGCATGTCATCCGCCATCACGTACGGGGGCTGGTCGCGTTCTGTGTTCCGGCCGCGCTGGTTGCCTTTCTTGCCATCGGGCCGGCCGGGGGTGGCGTATTGCTCGCCGTCTCGGGTGGGAGCCTGTTTCTCGTATCGCTGAATATTCTGGTTGCCCTGCTTTACGCTAAACAGGCGGCCTCGCTGGTCATCATGCTGACACTCGCCATGATTGTCGTGATCGCAAACATGTTGCCGATCGTGCTGCCCCTCTTCCTGATCATGCTCATCTGGCAGCTTGTCCGCCGGGCGGCGGCGCGGGCATGGATCGTCGCATGACGCCGGTCGTGTCTCTTCGAGGCGTTCGGGTCGCGCATCAGGGCAGGACGGTCGTTCACGCGGTCGATCTGGATATCCAGCGCGGTTCGTGGTTTGGCCTGGTCGGGGCGAATGGATCGGGCAAGACCAGTCTGCTCAAGGCCCTGGCCGGCCGGTTGCCGTTTTCGGGCGGGGCCTGCCTGATCGGCGGAGAGGACATGATCGCGGATCGGGCCGGGCGGGCCGAACAGTTCGGCTTCGCGCCGCCGGCCGATCGTCTGCCCGATAGTTTGCGTGCCTCCGAAATGCTTGCATTCGTTGGAGGACATCTCGACCGCGTGCGTCGGAATCTCGGCCCTCTGCGCCAGGCGCTGGGCGTGGACCCGTTGCTGGATCAATGGATCGGCAATTGCTCTGCCGGGATGAAACAGCGGCTGGCCATCGCCGCCGCCTTCGCGGGTGGGCAAAAGCTGGTCATTCTGGACGAGCCGTTCAACTGGCTTGATCCGGTTGCGATTTTCGACCTGCGCCTGGCGTTGCGTCAGATGGTCGACGACGGTCTGACACTGATCACGGCCCTGCATGACCTGCATGCACTCGTCGTGGCATGCGATGACGGGCTTATCCTTGCGAATGGAAAGAAGAGGATCGATCTCAGTCACGGCATGTTGCGGGATGCCGCGGTCGCGCCGTCTCTTTTCGAGAAGGAGATGATCGATATTCTGCGGGCGGGCGCCGCCGAATAGGAGCGGCGTCGTCCATGCGGCGAGGGCGTCGTGAGCGATCTTCCGACCTTTCATACCGGCAGACTTGTCGTCAGGCCCCGCGTGATGGCGGATCTGGACGCCTGTCTGGCGATGGATCGTGATCCGGAGGTTACGCGCTTCGTGGCCGGTCCCTGGGACGATTCCGCACGCCACGAGGCGTTCGTGCGGGAGAGGATGACGGCCGATTTCGGCCGGGGGCTCGGATATTGGTCGGTGTTCGACCGGCATGCGCCGCATTGCTTTCTCGGATGGGTGTTGCTGATCCCCTGTGATGGAAACGGCCCCGATATCGAGATCGGCTGGCGGTTCGTCCGCCGGGCGTGGGGGCGGGGATACGCGACGGAAGCCGCCCTGCCGGTTGTGGCGCATGCGTTCGGTACGCTGGGATTGGGGCGGATCGTCGCCGGCATCGCACCGGGGAACGAAGGCTCGATGAATGTGGCCCGCAAGATAGGGATGCGCCGGTCAGGGCCGAGTGAGGGGGCAGGGGTGGAGGTGGAGGCGTTGTTCGTCATGACCCGTTTCGATCATGAGGTGTTTTGAACGGGGGTCGATTCTGCTCTAGGCTCTGGCGATGACGAAAAGCTGGAACAGGATCGGGCGACGGAGGCTGGCGGCATCGCTGCTGGTGACGGCCTTTGTCGGGCTGGCGGGATGCCGGGGCGGGGCGCCCGCCGAGAGCATTCAGCCGGTGAGCAGGCTGCCGCTGCCGTTGCAGGCGTATCTGAGCCTGGATACGTATTTCATCGCCCAGGGGATGGTGAAGGGGCGGCTGTCGGATGGACGGCTGATGCATGATCAGGCGCGCGATCTGGTGGCGGCGACCCTCTATGCCCGCCAGTTGGCGGCGCGGAACATGATGCACCCGACGGTGGATGGCCAGAAGCGGGTGCAACTGGCCATCGAGATGGTACTGGACTGCGTGCAGCAGGCAAACAGCGGCGCGACAGCCGGCTGTCTGACGCCGCCGTCGGTCAGCGGGGGGGGCGGGAGTCCCGCCGCAGGCGCTTTTCACCCAGCAACAGCAGAATCGGCGCCGCGATAAAGATCGAGGACGAGGTTCCGACCACGATCCCGAACAGCATCACCCACGCGAAGCTGGACAGGCTGGCCCCGAACAGGGCCAGCGGCAGGGCCGCCAGGAACACGGTGGTGGAGGTGCCCAGCGTGCGGCTGAGGGTCTCGTTGATCGACAGGTCGATCAGTTCGGCCAGCGGCATGGTGCGGTATTTGCGCAGGTTCTCGCGCACCCGGTCATAGACCACCACCTTGTCGTTGGTGGAGTAGCCCAGGATCGTGAGGATGGCCGCGACCATCACCAGGTCGAACTCGAAATGGGTGATGACCAGGAAGCCGACGGTCTTGGTCAGGTCGAGGATCAGGGTGATGACGGCGCTGACCGCGAACTCCCACTCGAAACGGAACCAGATATAGCCCAGGATCATCAGTAGGCTGATGCCCAGCGCCAGCATGCCGTCACGGAACAGTTCGGCCGAGACCGAGGCGCCGACGGCATCGGCGCGCAGGACCTGCGCGCCCGGCAGGGTGGCGACCGCGTGGCGGACCGAATCGACCAGTGCCTGGGTGCGGGCCTCGTGATCGGCGCTGCTGGCCGGGGGCGCGTCGAGGCGGATCAGCACGTCGTCGGGGGCGCCGAAGGACTGCACGCCGGCGGCCTCGACATGCTGGGTGGCCAGCGCCGCGCGGACCTGGCCGAAATCGGCCGGGCCCTGGGTGCGGACCTCGACGACGATGCCGCCCCGGAAATCCAGCCCGAGGGTCAGGCCGGGATGGAGGAACAGGATCACGGACGCGATCGACAGCACCGCCGAGGTGGCGAGGCCCATGAAGCGGCCGCGCATGAAGTTGATTTTTGTGCCGTTGGGCACGAAGCGCAGGAGGGGGCGAGAGAACATGGTGATGCGCCTCAGACCGGCAGGACAGTGGGACGGGTGCGGGCGTACCAGCGTACCATCAGCATCCGCGACAGCAGCAGCGTGGTGAACAGCGTCGTGACGATGCCGATCATGATCGTCAGGGCGAAGTTCTGCACCGGGCCGGTACCGAAGGCGAACAGCATGATATGCGCCAGCAGCGCGGTCGCGTTGCTGTCCAGGATGGTGGAGGTCGCGCGCTCGAAGCCGGCCTGCATCGCCGCCAGGGGCGTGCGGCCGCGCGCGATTTCCTCGCGGATGCGTTCGTTGATCAGGATGTTGGCATCCACCGCCATGCCCAGGGTCAGCAGCATGCCGGCCATGCCGGGCAGGGTCAGCGTGGCCTGGAACAGCGACAGGATGGCGACCATCAGCACCAGGTTGGCCAGCAGGGCGACATTCGCGTACCAGCCGAAGCGGCCGTAGAACAGCGCCATGAAGACGATCACGAGGGCGAAGCCGATGCCCAGGCTGATCATGCCCGCGCGGATCGAGTCCGCGCCCAGCGACGGGCCGATGGTGCGCTGTTCGATGACCGACAGCGGGGCGGGCAGGGCGCCGGCACGCAGCAGCAGGGCGAGGTCGGTGGCCGACTGGGCATTGAACCCGCCGCTGATCTGGCCGTTGCCGCCGCTGATGGCGCTGCGAATGACCGGGGCCTGTACCACCTTGTTGTCGAGCACGATGGCGAAGCGGCGGCCGACATTGGCCTGCGTGGTGGCGGCGAAGGCGCGGGCGCCGATGGAATCGAAGGTGAAATTGACGGCCCATTCGCCGGTCTGCTGGTCGATGGCGGCGGAGGCGTTGGTCAGGTCCGAGCCATCGACATCGACATGATCGGCGACCGGCAGTTTCTGGTCCGGCGCGTTCATCATCGGCAGCAGGCTGACGCCGGGACCGGGCACGGCGGAGCCGAGCGCGCTGTCCTGCACCATGTGGAAAGTCATCTTCGCCGTTGTGCCGAGCAGGTGCTTGACGCGCTCCGGATCGCTGATGCCGGGCAGTTCGACCACGATGCGGTCGTCGCCCTGGCGGGTGATCTCGGGATCGACGGCGCCGGTCGCGTCGATGCGGCGGCGCACGATCTCGATCGACTGGGTGACGGCGTCGGTCGCGCGCAGGCGCATGGCCTCGGGCGAGAGCGTGACGGCGATGCTGCCATCGGGCCGCTGGGCGACCGCGAATTCATTGGGCACCGCCATGGGCATGGCGCGCAGGGCCTTGAGGTCCGCCTCGGTTTCGGAGGGGCTGCGCGGGGTGAAGGTCACGGTGCCGGCGTGCGCGTCGGTCGCGACATCGCGGTAGCCCAGGCCGGCGCCGAGCAGCGCCTGGCGGGTGCCGTCGGCCAGCGTGCGCAGGCGGTCGGCGGTGACGCTGTTCATGTCCACCTGCATCAGCAGGTAGGAGCCGCCCCGGAGGTCGAGCCCCAGGTGGATCTGGCGCCACGGCACCGTCGGCGCGGGCTGGCGCAGGGCATTGGGGAGGCAGAGCAGCACCCCCAGGAAGCAAACGGCGACGACCGAGGCCAATTTGAGCCGGCTGTAATACATCATGACTGAAAAGGGTGCTCCTTACGCTCGGCCCGGCCGGCTCCCTGTTCGCGTGTCGATGCCGGCGGAGGGCCGGCGACGCGGGAACATGCCGGGCCGGCGCGCCGGATGCAACCGCCCGACGGCTTCCGCCGCACGAAATCCTTCCGTTTCGTGGGCGTATTCGTCAGAACAGGGAGAGTTGCGGTTCCGGCGGCGGTGGGGGGGACGCGAAGCGCGTGCAGTCCAGCGGCCGCCCGCGTGTGAGCCCCAGTGCCCGGCGGGCGCGGGCGAAACGCTGGGCCAGCAGGTCGGCATGCGCGCCCTGGCCCCGGCCGCGCTGGCCGAAGGTCGAATCGTTCAGCCTGCCGCCACGCATCGCGCGGATGCGGTGCAGGACGTGGTGTGCGCGGTCGGGGTAGTGCTGGGCCAGCCAGTCCGCGAACAGCGGTGCGACCTCCAGCGGCAGGCGCAGCAGCGCGTAGCCGGCATCGCAGGCGCCGGCCCTGGCGGCGGCGCCGAGAATCGCTTCCAGTTCGTGGTCATTGAGGGCCGGGATCATCGGTGCGGCCAGGACGCCGGCGGGAATGCCGGCGGCGGCGAGGGCCGACAGGGCGTCGAGCCGCCGGGCCGGGGTGGAGGCCCGAGGCTCCATCCTGCGGGCCAGTTCGGTATCGAGCGTGGTGACCGACAGGCTGACGCGCACCAGGTTGCGCGTGGCCAATGAGGCCAGAAGGTCGAGGTCGCGCAGGATGCCGGCCGATTTGGTGACGATGGTGACCGGGTGGGAAAACCGGTCCAGCACCTCCAGGATGGCGCGGGTCAGGCCCGTCTGGCGTTCGACCGGCTGGTAGGGATCGGTGTTGGTGCCGAGCGCGATCGGGCGGACCCGGTAGGCATGATGGCGGAGTTCCCGCTCCAGCAGGCGGGCGGCATCCGGCTTGCAGGTGAGGCGGGTTTCGAAATCCAGCCCCGGCGACAGGCCGATCCAGGCGTGGGTGGGGCGGGCAAAGCAGTAGATGCAGCCATGTTCGCACCCGCGATAGGCGTTGATCGACCGGTCGAAGCCCAGATCCGGGCTGTCGTTGCGGGTGATGATGGTGCGCGCCTGCTCGAATGTGAGTTCGGTGCGCGGGGCGGCGTCGTCCGCGGCCACGCTGCCCCAGCCGTCATCGACCGGGGACGAGTGATGGCGGGCGAAGCGGTCGGGCGGCGACAGGGTGGCGCCACGCCCATGGCGGATGCCGGCCAGGGTGGACGACTCGTCGGACAGGGTGCGCGCGGCGGCGCGGGTCGGCTGTCCGGAGCCGATGCGGATGGGGGACGGGTTGGACATGGCGGGCTCCGGGACGGCGCCTGTGGCGGGTGGGCGGCATGATGGCAGGCCGGCCTTTGGCGATCAAGAACAAAAAGTGAACATGCAATCCCGCGCGGGTTGGCCGGCGGTGCCGCCTCTGGCCGATCGGGCGCGCGTGCTCTAACCCTTCGTCATCCTGAATGCGGAGAGGACACGATGGCGGGGCTGTTCGGTGGCGGAGCGACGCGGGGTGAGATGGCGCGGCAATTGCGCGTGGGCGTCATCGGCGCCGGTCATTTCGGACGGTTTCATGCGCTGAAGGTCGCCGCGTCGCCGCGTGAGCGCCTGGTGGGCATTCATGACCCGGACCAGGCGCGGGCCGCCGCCGTTGCGGCTGAGGCGGGCGGGGCCGAGGCGGGCGGGGTGCCGGCGCTGGCGCTGGACGACCTGCTGGAGCGGTGCGAGGCGGTGGTGATCGCCGCGCCGGCCGAACATCATTTCGCGCTGGCCGACCGGGCGTTGCGGGCCGGCCGGCATGTGCTGGTGGAAAAGCCGATCGCCTCGACGCTGGAGCAGGCCGACCGGCTGGCGGCGCTGGCCGTCGAGACCGGGCTGGTGCTTCAGGTGGGGCATCTGCTGCGCTATTCGGCCGAGCATCATGCCATTACCGGGCGGATTACGCGCCCGCTCTATATCGAGGCGACGCGCATCGCCCCCTTCAAGCCGCGCGGCACCGATGTCTCGGTCATTTTGGACCTGATGATCCATGATCTGGATCTGGTGCTGGCGATCGTGGACAGCGAGATCGTGGATGTCGATGCGCTGGGCGCGGCGGTGAGTTCGCAGCACGAGGATATCGCCAACGCCCGCGTCCGCTTTGCCAACGGGTGTGTGGCGGCCATTACCGCCAGCCGGATTTCGCTGAAGACCGAGCGGCGGATGCGGCTGTTCTCGGAGGAAGGTTATCTTTCGGCCGATTTCGTGAAGCGCGAACTGACGATGATCGGGCGGGAGACGGGGTTGCCGTTGCCGGGCACCGGTGGCTTCCGGCGGGAGGTCGTGCGGTGGGACGACCATGACACGCTGGCGGCCGAGCATGTGGCCTTTGCCGCCGCGTGCCTGGATGGCGCGCCCGTTCTGGTGGATGCCCAGGCGGGCCGGCGCGCGCTGGCGGCGGCGCTGGCGGTAACGGACGGCATCGCGGCGGTGCGTGCGCTGTGGGAGACCTCCGGGCTGGTCAGCCCCGGCTGATGGACGCTCAGTGGGGCAGGGTCTCGATCCGTGCCGCCATGATGAAATCGTTGCGGTGCAGGCCGCCGATACTGTGGGTTTGCAGCTTCAGGCGCACATAGCCCCAGCCGAAGGCGATGTCCGGATGGTGGTCGGCGGCTTCGGCCAGGGCCGCGATCCGTTCGACCAGGGCGTAGGCACCGGCGAAATCGGGCAGGACGCAGGAGCGCAGCAGCGTCGTGCCGTCAGGGGACAGGGTCCATTTGGGGATCTGGGCCAGCAGGCTTTCGGATTCGGCGCGCGTCAGGGCCGGCGTGTCGCGGGGACACGGGACGATGACTTCGCGGGCGAGGGCTGCGGTGGCGGAGAGGGGCATGGCGGTGTTCCTTCAGCCGCTGGTCTCTTCCACGCGGCCGGGGTGCGTGCCGCGCGCGGCGCGGGTCAGGATGAACCCAGCGATTCGCGCAGCATTTCCAGTTCCAGCCAACGTTCTTCGGCCGCCGTCAGTTCGGCCTCGGCACGGTCCAGTTTTTCCGTCGTCGCGGTGAAGGCCGCCGGGTCGCGGGCGTAGAGGCCGCCATCCGACAGGACCGTCCGCAATTGGCCGATCTTTTCCTCCAGGGTCGCGATCTGGCCGGGCAGGCGGTCCAGCGCGTGCTGGTCCTTGTAGGAGAGTTTGCGCGCCGGACCTTTGTCCGACCGCTTCTGTGCCGCGGGCGGTGCGCCTGCCTCGGGGCGCCGGTCGCGGCCCGCCGGAGCCATGCCGCCGCGCTGGGCCAGCATGTCGCTGTAGCCGCCGGCATATTCGACCCAACGTCCGGCGCCTTCCGCCAGCAGCACCGAGGTGGCCACCCGGTCGAGGAAGTCGCGATCGTGGCTGACCAGCAGCACGGTGCCGGCATAGGCGTCCAGCATCTCCTGCAACAGGTCGAGGGTTTCCAGGTCCAGGTCGTTGGTCGGTTCGTCCAGCACCAGCAGGTTGGAGGGGCGGGCGAGGGCGCAGGCCAGCATCAGCCGGCCGCGTTCGCCGCCCGACAGCGCGCTGACGGGGGTGCGCGCCTGTTCCGGGCGGAACAGGAAATCCTTCATGTAGCCGATGACGTGGCGCTTCTCGCTGCCGACCTGGACCATGTCGCCGCCGCCGCCGGTGAGGGTGTCGGCCAGGGTGCTGGCGGGGTTGAGCGTGCGGCGCTGCTGGTCGAGGGTGACGACCGACAGGGCGGTGCCGACGCGGATTTCGCCGGAATCGGGCTGGTCCAGGCCCGTCAGCAGCCGCAGCAGGGTGCTCTTGCCCGCGCCGTTGGCGCCGACGATGCCCAGCCGGTCGCCGCGCAGCACCCGCAGGTCCAGCCCGTCGATGACCGTGCGGGGGCCGTAAGCCTTGTGGATGCCCTCGGCCACTGCGACCAGCTTGCCGGACAGGCCGTCTTCGCTGGCCTGCATCCTGACGCCGCCGGGGGCGCGCACGGCGTCACGCCGGGCCTGGCGCAGGGCGGCGAGCTCGCCGACCCGGCGGACGTTGCGCTTGCGCCGGGCGGTGACGCCGTAGCGCATCCAGTCTTCTTCGCGCGCGATCTGGCGGTCCAGCTTGTGGGCGTCGCGCTCTTCCTGCTCCAGGACCTCTTCACGCCAGGATTCGAAGCGGCCGAAGCCCTGGTCGAGGCGCCGCGTGATGCCGCGATCGAGCCAGACGACGCTGCGGGAGAGGGTTTCCAGCAGGCGGCGGTCATGGCTGATGATGATCATGGCCGACGACAGGGACAGCAATTCGCGTTCCAGCCACTCGATGGTCGGCATGTCGAGATGGTTGGTGGGCTCGTCCAGCAGCAGCAGGTCGGGTTCGGGCGCCAGCGCCCAGGCGAGGGCGCAGCGCCGGGCCTCGCCCCCCGACAGGGTTGCCGGATTTTCCGCGCCCGTCAGGCCCAGTTCGCCCAGCAGCAGGGCCGCGCGGTAATCCGGCCCGTCTGGCGGGATGCCCGAGCGGACGTAGTCCAGCGTGGTGGCGAATCCCGACAGGTCGGGTTCCTGCGGCAGGTAGCGCACGGTGGTGCCGGGCTGGAGGAAGCGCGTGCCGCCGTCGGACGCCAGTTCGCCGGCCGCGATGCGCAGCAGGGTGGATTTCCCGCTGCCGTTGCGCCCGACGAGGCAGATCCGTTCGCCGGCCGAGACGCCGAAGCCGGCGCCGTTGAGCAGCGGAGCGCCGCCGAGCGTCAGGGTGATATCCTGAAGAAGAAGGAGAGGAGGCGACATGACCGGGGTTCTGGACCATGGCGAGGGCCATGCGCAAGAGCCAGCGTAAGGGGAGCCCGCATCGGGCTACCCCCCAGGGACCTTTCGAGGCGGGTTTCAGGTGATCCTGGGGCCGCCGGTGACCGCCTGGTAGGTCGCGATGGCCAGTGTCATCGGTTCGAAGGGCTTGGTGATGACGAAGGCGGGTTCGATCGCTTCGCCCGTCAGCAGCCGTTCCGGGTAGGCGGTGACGAAGATGACCGGGGCCATGTGGTGACGGAGGATGCTGGCGACCGCGTTCGCGCCGTCGCCGCCCGCGCCGAGATTGATGTCCGCGAGGATCAGGCCGGGTTTGGTCTGGCGCGCGAGTTCCACCGCATCGGCTTCGGTGGCCGTCACGCCGGCGACCTGATGGCCGCACCAGCGGACCAGATCCTCGATATCCATCGCGATGATCGGTTCGTCCTCGATGATCAGGATGGAGGTCTGGGCGACCTTGCGTAGTCCGGCGTGGGCGTGGGCAAGGATTTCGACGGCCTCGGCCTCCTCGATATCCACGACCCTGGCCGCTTGGGCGGTGGTCAGTTCTTCCAGCGATGTCAGCAGCAGGAGCTTGCGTTCCAGCACGCTCAGGGTTTCGGCATCGGAGGCCGGATTCTGCCGGAACTGGCGCGAGATCCATTGATAGAGACACTGCCGTGCCGGCATCGGTCCGGCTTCCGCGACAGCCAGTCCGCGCAGGCTTTCGGCCACCAGAAGATCGCCGCGCGGTTGACTGCCGGTCAGCGCCCGCGCGTATCGCCTGGCATAGGGAAGGGCCCGGATCAGATCCTGCCGCCGCGAGAGGGGCATTGAACGGTCAACTCCGTATGGAACAAGAAACATGTTACATTATGGATCATGACAGCGTTAGATTTGTCCGCAAGAGGAACTAGGGGTCAGGGGCGCCATTCGTTCAACGATCGTGTCGTCGTCGTGACATCGGGACGGCGGACGGGTGCTTCGTCGACGCGCGCCGGGCAGGAATCGGTGTGAACGAATGGGGGCTCGGGCTGGCGGCAGGTACCGCTCATGGAGCCGCCGCAGGGGGCATGACGGGATTTTAACGGTGGATTAGGGTTTTCTAAACGCTTCTCACGCCTTCGTCATGATTAAAACACAACCCAGACATTACACTGGCGCGAGTTTTGGCAAGAGAGGACACAGAGCAATGGCCCATAATTTCCATGACCAGGTGATCGCGATCCTCCCGCGCCTGCGTGTTCAGGCGCTGGCTCTGACGCGCAATCGAACGATGGCCGAAGACCTGGTGCAGGATGCCGTCTGCAACGCGCTGGCCGCCCAGGACAGTTTCATCCCCGGCACCAATTTTTCGGCGTGGATGCACCGTATCCTGCGCAACCGCTTCATTTCCGACCTGCGCAAGCGGCGGGAAACCACGGATATCGAGGATATCCCCGCCTCGGTGCTGGCCACGACGGCGCCGCATGAGGACCGGCTGGCGCTGAAGGATCTGGCGATGGCGCTGGACCGCCTGCCCGAAGACCAGCGCGAGGCGCTGATCATGGTGGTGCTGCATGGCATGAGCTACGAGCATCTGGCCGAGGCGACCGGATGCGCGGTCGGCACGGCCAAGAGCCGGGTCTTCCGTGCCCGCCGCCAGTTGGAAAGCTGGATGATCGGCGAAGAGCATGATTCGCCGCAGATCAAGGCGCGGGTGGCGCGCATGCGCAGCCTGCTGGCGGCGAAGACGGGAGCGCGCAAGGCCGAAGTGGCACGTTCCTGACCCATACCCGGCAACCCTTCGCTTCCCAGGCGGTTATTTCCTGAGTCGGACGGCTGGACGGTAGGTCACGGGCTGTTTTACTGTCCGCCGACATTGATACGTTCGGGATGCGGGTTTCAGTAGGGTGGGCGGGGTATTTCGTGGATCTCAGGGATCATCAATGACGTCCCGAAAGGATTCCCGTCCGAGGCGGCCGTCGAAAAGCAGCGAGACCACCCAGCGAGATGATCCGTTCGAGCTATGGCTCAAGCGCGGGCTTCATGATCTGTTCGATGGAGTTGCATCGGAGCCACTTCCCGAGGAGCTGCTGCGTCTGATCGAGGAAGACCGCAAGACCAGGGGCTAGATGGGCAAGAGTGGCGGCCGGAACAGGCCGAGGCGTGGCGCGCCATATGGTGGGTGGCTTTTTCGGCTGTTCGGGACCGTCAGCGCACGGATGATCGTGATCATCCTGTGCGCGGCGGGTCCTATGGCCATGATCGCGAGCCTTCAGGCATGGAACAGCTATCGCCACACGCTGGAGGCGCCGGTTTTCCGGGCGGATATGGCGGTCAGCCGGATCGATCTGGAAGTGCGGCACGATGTCGATCATATCGGCGCCCTGTTGTCCTCGATCAGCCGCATGTCGCTGGACGAGGGCGGGTTTGTGCGGATTTTCCAGATGGCCCGGTCGCTGACCGGGGAGTTCTATCGCCTGGCCCTGCTGGATGATCATGGGCGGGTGCTGGTCGGGGTCAATGGGAACAGGGTGCCCACTCTTCCGACCCAGGTGCCATACGACGACCTGCCGCGTTTCAGCGGTGACGTGCGGGTGGTGCCGCTCGATATCCCGGCGCAGAACGCGGGCCGGCATTCCTATATCCGGGTGACGCTTTCCACGCCGATTTCCGATTCTTCGGGCACGGTGCGGTCCGGCTTCCTGACTGCTGTCATGCCGGTGGTCTGGAGCCGCCATCATCTTCAGATCGGTGATCCCCGGCTGGATTTCATGCAGAAGAACGGGGTCATCGAGGCCTGGATCGTCGGTCGTGATCTGACGCTTTCGCCTTTATGCGATGATTGCGCCTCTCCGGGGCCGCCGCCTGCCGAGGTGCAGCGCTGGATCGGGGCCATGACGTCCGTTCAGCGTGAGGTCCGGCAGACCATGAGTGTGGGAGATGCCGCCTTCGCGTTCGGCCCGATCGAGGGCGGGGTGGCGGCATTGACGATGACCCGGCGCAATCCGGCTGAAACCCATGCGCTGGTGATGTTCGTGATCTGGCTCTTTGTCATCGTGGGGCTGCTGGGATGCTGCCTGACGATCGTGACCCAGGGTGCGAATGCGCTGCTGATCGCGCCCGTGCGCCGACTGACCGGTTCGGTCGAGCGGTGGCAGGCGGGTGGCGGCGTATTCGATGCGCAGGCGAGCTGGGTGATGCCGATCGAGATCCGGCAACTGGCGCGGGCCTTCACGCAGGCGACCCGCAGCCTGGCCCGCGACGAGCGGCGGCTGGCGCGGGCGGCGGTCAGGCAGGAACTGCTGCTGAAGGAGATGCATCATCGGGTCAAGAACAACCTGCAGATCGTCGCCTCGCTTCTGAACCTACAGGCCAATCGCATCCGGCAGACCGAAGCGCGCCAGGAGTTCGCGCAGGCGCGCGACCGGGTGCGGGCGCTGGCGACCCTGCATCGCTATCTGTATGCCGAGGGCGAATTGTTCAGCATGAACATGGAGCATTTCGTCACCGAGCTGTGTGGACAGATCATGCAGGCGGCGGGGCACGGGAGCGGCGGGCAGTTGGCCCTGTCGGTTCAGGCGGCGACGCTGGAACTGGAACCCGACCAGGCGGTGCCGCTGGCGCTGATCATTACCGAGATCGTCAGCAATGCCATCAAGCATGCCTTTGCCGACGGGCGAAGCGGCACCATTTCCGTCACGCTGGAGCGGGTGGAGCCAAGGAAGGCGCGGCTGGATATCGCCGATGACGGGATCGGGCTGGCCGGTGGATACCAGCAGGCCAAGGAGGAGCGAAGCGGGATCGGCATGCAATTGATCCGCGGTTTTGCGCGGCAGTTGGGTGGCAAGCTGGAGATTATCGAGGAGGAGGGGACGCGCTATATCCTTCTGTTCCCTCTGAAAGAGGACGAATCGGGCGATCTCGCCCGCTGAATTCGCATGGCCGGTGGCCGGATGGCGGGGCGATTCACGATCGGGAATGGGTGTCCCTGGCGGGGCGCTTCGATTATAGGTCGCGTTCATGAGCGGTGACAAAATGGTGATGCGCGCCTGGACACGGGCGCAATCGCGCCTGGGGCGCCGGCAGGCGATGCCGGTCCTGGCCTGCGGCTTGCTGGCGGGGCTGGTCGCCGTCGGCCAGGCATGGTGCGTGGCGGCGGTGCTGGCGCGGGGATTGATCGGGTCTGGCACGGCCGCGTGGCCGGGCGCCGGGCTGCTGCTGGCCGCGTTGGCCGGCCTGGCGGTGCTGCGTGCCCTGATCATGGCCGGCGGCGATATCTCTGCCGCCCGTGCCGGGCGGGGAGGGCGCCGGCGGCTGCGCGACGAGGTGCTGGGCGCCATCCTGCGCGGCGGGCCGGCCCTGCTGCGGCGGCGGCACAGCGCGGAACTGACGGCTCTGGCGGTCGACAGGATCGAGGCGCTGGACGGGTTCTTCGCGCGCTGGATTCCGGCGTCGGTGCTCTGGATCGCGGTTCCGGGGCTGATCGCGACCCTGGCCGCGCTGGTGCAGCCGGGCGCGGCGGTGATCATGATCGTGTGCGGGCTGGCCGTGCCGGTGGGGCAGGCCGTCTTCGGCATTGGCGCGGCCGTGGCGTCGCGCAACCAGTTTCTGGCCATGACGCGGTTGCAGGCCCGGTTTCTCGACCGGGTGCGCGGCATTGCCACCATCGTCCTGCTGAACCGTACCGATGACGAGGCCGGACGACTGGCCACCGCCGCCGACGAACTGCGCCGGCGGACCATGAAGATCCTGCGGGTGGCGTTTCTGTCTTCGGCGTCGATCGACTGTGCGATGGTGGTGGCGCTGGTGCTGATCGTGGTGCGGGATGGCGCCACGCTTGAGGTGCTGCGCCATGGCGGAGCCTCGGCCCCGCTCGCCGATGCGGCGGCGCGCAGCCTGTTCGTGCTGCTGCTGGTGCCGGAATTCTTCGCGCCCCTGCGTGCGCTGGCGCTGGCCTATCAGGATCGCGCCCATGCGGCCGGTGCGGCGTCCGCCATGGACGACCTGCCGGACGGAGCGGGTGCGGTGGTGGTGGCGGGCGACGTTGTACCGCAACGCGCCGAAGGCGGGGTGTCGGTGGCGTTCGAGCATGTGACCTTCGCCTGGGATGCCGCGCGCGGGCCGGTGCTGACGGATCTGAGTTTTGCCGTCCGGGCGGGGGAAATCCTGACGCTGGTCGGGCCTTCCGGTGCCGGGAAATCGACGATCATCGAAATGCTGCTGGGGTTTATCGTGCCGGGTAGCGGCCGTGTGCTGGTGGGGGGGGCGGATCTGACCGCTATGGCGCCCGCGACCCAGTCCGGGCTGGTGTCGTGGATCGGGCAGAAGCCGGTGTTGTTTGCCGGGACGCTGCGCGAGAATATTCTCTTCGCGCGCCCCGATGCGGATGAGGATGCGTTGGCCGCCGCGCTGCGCGCGGCGTCGGTCGATCGGTTTGTCGCGGATCTGCCCCAGGGGCTGGACACGCCGATCGGTGAGGGCGGGTTCGGCCTGTCGGGTGGGCAGGCGCAGCGCGTGGCGATCGCGCGGGCTTATCTGAAGGATGCGCCGCTGCTGCTGCTGGACGAGCCGACGGCGCATCTGGACCCGGAGACCGAAAGCGAAATCTTTGCCAGCCTGCGCATTCTGGCGCGGGGCCGGACGGTGATCCTGTCCAGCCATGCGGCTGGCGTGCGGGCGTTTGCCGGACCGTGCCTGGATCTGGGGATGCCGCGTTGCGTGGAACCGGGCGCGGCGCGGATGGCGCCCATCGAGGAAGGGCATGTTCATGTCTGATCGCTCCCTTTCCGGTTCGCGGATTCAGGATCGTGACGGGCTGACCCCGGTTCTGCGGGTTCTGGGGTTGTGGAAGGATCGCGCGCCGCGCCTTGTGGCGGGCGGTGTGCTGTCGCTTCTGGCCTTGGTGGCCGCGCTGGTACTGATGCGCGGGGCGGGTGCGCGCATGGGCGGGCTGGCTTTCGGCGGCGCGGTGGCCGGGCTGGTGCTGTTGCGTGGGGCGGGTGTGGCGCGCGTGGTGCTGCGGTATATCGAGCGCCTGGTGACCCATGATGCGATGTTCCGGGCTCTGGCCGATATCCGCGTGTGGTTTTTCCGTCGCCTTGCCGGTGGCGCGGCCGCCGGGCTGGGGTTTCGCCGGGCGGGCGACCTGCTGTCGCGTCTGGTGTCGGATGTCGAGGCGCTGGACGGGTTGTATCTGCGGATCATGGTGCCGCTGGCCGGGGCGTGTGTGGTGCTGCCTTTTCTGGTGATGGCGGTTCTGCCGGTCGATCCGGTGCTGGCCGTGATCGTTGGCGGGTTGTTCGTGATCGGTGCGTTCGCGCTGCCGCTGTTGGCGGCCCTGATGGGACGGCGCGAGGCCGCGATCCTGACGCAGCGTCTGGCCGACCTGCGGATCGGTGTGCTGGATCTGGTGACCGGGTTGCGTGAAATCCGCGCCTTTGGGGCCGAGGGGCGCATGTTGGCGCATGCACAGGCGCGTGATGCCGCATTGCTGCGGGGGCAGGCGCGGCAGGCGCGGCTGCTCGCGATGATGGGCGGGGCGTCTTATCTGTGCGGGCAGGCGGCGGTGCTGGCGGTGCTGGCGGCGATTCTCGGCATCGGGCTGGGACCGATACCGGCGGTGCAGGGGG